>DUUG01000100.1 GCA_012841675.1 Clostridiales bacterium | reverse complement strand
TCGTCCTCTGTTCCCTGCCGGGTCATGGCGGAGGCAAGCAATAAATCCGCCTCAAGGGAAATTAAAAGCTCTGCATTGGGGTTTAGCATATCGATAGTTTCAATATCATCGGACAAGCCGGCAACATCCGTCCCGTACATATCTACGGCTACTACCTTGTCCAATAAACCAAGCTCGGCCAAAATCTCTGTGATGGCGGCGCTGCCGCTGATAATGCGTTCTACTTTGTCAGGCGCTTGCATTTCCCGTCCTTCTCTGTCGGTCACCAACGGGGCGTTGTTTTCTGTTCCCCCGCACGCCGAAAGCAAAAGTAGCAAAAGTACGGTTACAAGCAAACTGGCTTTTTTCATCTGTTTTCCCACCCATTTCTCATAAATCTATTTGGCATATTTTATTATATCATAGGAAACGCCGAAAAACACCCAAATCTTTGAACGAAAATTCGTCGTAAATGTTAATGCTTTTTTCTATTTATAAAGTCATTAGATATAGAAATGCCTTTGTCCTTATAGTATAATGGGATTGCATTTGTAAACCTTGGGAGGGGGACTTGACAGTGAAAGGAAAAGATGCGTCCATTCTTCGCTCTTTAGCCGGCCAAGTGGCTGAGATTGCCGCAAGGCCGCTGGAAGAGGAAAAGCGGAAGCTCTGGTTTGCCCATAACGCGCTGGAAAAGGTGCGCCCGCTTGTTTTCTGTGACCCGGAAAACGGCTGGAATGAGATTTTCCCCAAGGAGAGTCTGCTCTGTGAAGACCCTCTGATGCGCCAGTGGGAAATGCGCCTTCGGAAAGAGATCTTCTGGGGCACACAAATGAACGATGACCGCGACATCGAGCCGTATTTCTACATTGGCTACGTTTATAAGCGGAGCAATTGGGGCATGGAGGAAGTTAGAGAAGGGGGCGGAAACGGCGGCTCTTACCGCTGGAAAGCGCCTTTGACCGACTTTAAAGATATGGATAAGCTTCGCTTCCCAACGCTTTCGATCAATTTTGCCGAAACCGAGCGGCAGGCCGCTTTGGCAAGCGAACTCTTTGGAGATTTATTAAAAGTAGAAATACGCGGAAGCTGGTTTTGGTCGCTGGGAGTTGTCCGTCCCCTTGTCTATATACGTGGACTGGAGCAGATTCTCTACGACATATACGATTATCCCGACGAGCTAAAGCAGCTTATGGCCTTTATACGCGACGGTTTAATGGCCGAACTGGATTACTTAGAAGAAAACGGCCTGCTTTCTCTTAACAATCGAGGCCATTACGTAGGCTCCGGCGGATTTGGCTATACAAACCAGCTGCCCGGGCCGGATTTTGACGGCAAGGTTCGCACCATGGATATGTGGGGCTTTGCCGAAAGCCAAGAAACCGTCGGTATCTCGCCCGACGCCTTCGAGGAGTTTGTATTTACATACGAGCTTCCCCTTTTGTCTCGGTTTGGTCTAAATTGCTACGGCTGCTGCGAGCCGCTCAATCTCCGGTGGGACATTGTGAAAAAAACGCCCAATTTGCGGCGCGTCTCCGTTTCCCCGTGGGCGGACAGAGTCGCTATGGCTGACAAGCTGAAAGACAAGTACATATATTCTTACAAACCCGTGCCCACCGACCTTGCTATGCCCAGCTTAGACCACGAGCATGTGCGGAAAGGGCTTCGGCAAGCGCTTTCGGATACGAAAGGCTGCTGCTTGGAAATTATCATGAAAGACAACCATACCATTGGAAACAACCCGCAGAATGTCATTGATTGGTGCCGTATCGCTCGAGAGGAAATAGAAAATATGTAATTGCAAGGGAGGAACTTTCATGGAATTGACATCCAGAGAACGCATCCGCCGCATATTTCACCGCGAGTCTGTGGACCGCATTGGCCTGTATGAGCATTTCTGGGGCAATACTATCTCCGCCTACCAAAAAGCCGGGCATATGCAGCAAGGAGAAAGCCCCGAGGTGCACTTTGGTTTGGACATCATCGAAGTAGGGGCCATCAATCTAGTTACGGATATTGATTATAAGCCCCAGGTGGTGGAGGAAACGGAAACTACCATTACCATTCGGGACGGAAACGGCGCCATTCTCCGCCGCCACAAGCTCCACGAAACAACGCCTGAACATATCGGCTATGCCATTACCTGTGCCGACGATTGGGCCAAGATCCGCCATCGCTTTACGGAAATTGACGAGCGGCGTATTAATTTCGAGGGCTACCGCAAGAGAAAGGCCTTCGCCCGAGAGCACGAAAAGTTCCTTCTTTTATCCTCCGTCAATGTATTTGAAGCCATTCATCCCATCTGCGGCCATGAAAACATGCTGTTCGGCATGGCCGATGACCCCGATTGGATCTATGACATGGCGGATGTGTTGTCAAACCTCATCGTCCGATTGCAAACTATCCTGTTTGAACGGGAAGGGCTGCCCGACGGGTTCTGGTATTCGGAGGACATGGGCTATAAGGGAACGCCGTTTATGTCTCCCCAAATGTACCGGGATTTGATTATGCCCGGCCACAAAAAAACCTTTGATTTCGCCCATTCCCTGGATCTGCCCGTGGTCGTGCATTCCTGCGGCTTTGTAGAGCCTTTTGTGCCGTATATGATCGAAGCCGGCATGGATTGCTTGCAGGCCATGGAGG
The DNA here is from genome assembly GCA_012841675.1 of Clostridiales bacterium. Classification (GTDB taxonomy): domain Bacteria; phylum Bacillota; class Clostridia; order Oscillospirales; family QAMX01; genus DUUG01. The sequence goes on along the minus strand of DUUG01000100.1, from coordinate 1,771 downwards.
TGAAGGCCGGTATGGATCTGCTTCGTATTTACGAAAAGTACGGCGACAAAATCGTTTTAATGGGCGGCATGGACGTTCGCTGTATGCTGGGCAACAACCAAAAGGCCATTGACAAAGAGCTGGAGGAGAAAATCCCCATCGTTATGCAAGGAAACGGGTATATCCTCCATTCGGACCATTCCATCCCTTCCACCGTACACTACGAAACCCTCCGTTACTTTATGAAAAAGGGCCTTGAGCTGGGCCGTTATTAATACATATTGATTACAGGTTGAAAGGAGTCAACACCATGTTTGAGGAAATCTCTGTCCAATTGCAGCGAGGAAAAGCCAAAGACGTTTCCGCTCTGATCTCCAAAGCTTTGGAGGAGGGGGCTCACCCGGGCGAACTTATGAACGCATTGATTGCAGGCATGGACGTGGTTGGAGAAAAGTTTAAGAATAATGAGATCTTTGTGCCTGAGGTGCTCATTGCCGCCCGTGCCATGAATGCCGGTTTGAAAGTGCTGCGCCCTGCTCTGCAATCCTCCGGCGTGGAACCCATCGGAAAAGCCGTTATCTGCACGGTAAAAGACGATATGCATGACATCGGCAAGAACCTTGTCAAAATGATGCTGGAAGGCCAGGGCATCGAATGCATCGACTTAGGCGTTGACGTGGATCCCCAACGGGTGGTGGAAGCCGTCCGTGAAAGCGGAGCAACTTTAGTTTGCCTGTCTGCCCTTTTGACGACTACCATGATGCGCCAGAAAGACGTTATTGACGCGCTGAAGGAAGCCGGGCTTAGAGACAAGGTGAAAGTTATGGTTGGCGGCGCCCCTGTAACCCAGCAGTTTGCCGACGAAATCGGCGCCGACTGCTACACGTTAGATGCCGCTTCCGCCGCCCAGGCCGCCCGCGCCCTTTTTGTAAATTAAATCTCTTTGGCAAAAGCGTTTTATGGCATAAGGTTTGAACCGAACTGACAACGTGCTCGGTTCGGCCTTATGCCGCGCTATGCCGACCTTTTTAGGCGTTCCCCATCGAAAGGGGCAAGTTTGTTCCATTAGAGTGAGTATTTTAAAATATCCTCTCCTCCTTGCCTTCCCCTATGGGGCTGGTAAATTCTTTGCCATTGCCTGACATCTTAATCTTTTCTCCCTACCGGGCAAACTTAGTGCCCTTATTCAATTCAGCTGTAAATTAAGGAGGAAATGCTATGCGTGCCATGGAATGGCTTCGCCAACTGCCAAAACAATCGAGTAAAAAACCCCTGCCCCTGCTTTCCTTCCCCTCCGTTTCTCTGCTCGGTGTCTCTGTGGCCGAGATAACTAAAAACGCGGAATTGCAGGCCAAAGGCATGAAGGCCGTAGCCGACAAGGTCGACTCTGCCGCTTCTGTGGGCATGATGGACCTTTCCGTGGAAGCGGAAGCCTTCGGCTGTCAAATTAAAAAGTCCGAAAACGAGGTGCCCACGGTTATCGGCACCCTTGTGTCCAGCGAAGACGAGGTAGACGCCTTGCGAGTTCCCTCCGTCGGCGAAGGGCGCACAGGCGTCTACGTGGAAGCCGCAAGGCTAGCCGCCCAATGGATTACCGACCGGCCGGTGTTTGCCGGTATTATCGGCCCGTTTTCTTTAGCCGGGCGGCTGATGGACGTGTCCGAGGCGCTGGTCAACTGCCTGGCTGAGCCGGAATTTGTCCACGCGGCTTTAGAAAAAGTCACGGCCTTTCTCATCGAATACTCCAAGGCGTATAAAGAAACCGGCGTAGCAGGGCTTGTCATGGCCGAAC
>DUUG01000099.1 GCA_012841675.1 Clostridiales bacterium | reverse complement strand
GCTGCACCAAGGGGCGCCCCACCCGCATTACGGTGACCAAACAAGACGGTGCGCCGCCGGACGAGCCGGTGATGCTAAAAATTCTCGACTGTCGTCGGAAGGACAGTACGTCTTACCGAACCAAGCGGTCGACTCTTTCCATGCGAGACGGTGTTTTGCACACAAGGCGCTTTACCAAAGAAGAATATCCCGACGATCTTGTGTTTTTTGTGCGCGCAAAGGACGCTAAGGGGCGCGTTTCCCCGGTAATGGCGTTAAATTGTGCGCCCAAATCCGATGTCTACTCCAAAACGCCGCAGATGATTACACGGGGTGTAACAAAAGATCCGGCCAGAAGCATGGCCTTTGCCTGGTTTACGGCGTTAGATGTCAAGAAAAACGTTTTAAAAATTTGGCGCGAAGGCGAAAGCGAGCGTACGGCCCGGCGCATTCCGGCGCGACCTGCCTATGCAAGGGAATGGGTGGAACGCGTGATGGTCAACCACACGCGAGTGGATATGAACCGGGAAGCCACCCAGTTTGATGTAGAGGTGACGAATTTACTGCCGGACACGTCCTATTGCTGCCGTTTTGGCGGGCCGGAGGGCTGGAGCGAGGTGTTTTTCTGCCGCACCTTGCCGGAATCTATAGAACGTCTCGATGCGGTTTTGATGGCTGACGCGCAAATCGGCGAGAACGAGCCCCATTATGCCGAATATGCCAAGCTGATGGAGCAGGCCATCCGCCGGGCGAAAGCGCCGTATGTAATGCTGTCCACAGGCGATATGGTAAATGCGGCCGGAAAACAGGACGACTATGCCCGAACACTGTCCGTTGCCCAAAAGCATTTTGCCGGGGAAGTTTGGATTCCCACGCCGGGCAATCACGAATGGGAGCATATCAGAGAGTTTGAAAACTACAAAAGCCATTGGAATCTGCCCCGCAGGGGCGACGCCTTGACCGATGAGCTTCTTTATTCCGTACATATGGGACCGGTCTGCTTTGTGAGCGTGCCGGGCTATGGCGGCAGCTTGCCCATGCACTTTGTAAATGAGGTGGAAAAAGAGCTTGCGGACGCTTCTGCCAATAAACCTGATTGGCTGGTGGTTTTGCTGCATTCGTCCCCCTATGGCAAGAGCGGCGAAACCTTTAACCCTAGATATTATGTGCCCGTGTTTGAAAAATACGGTGTGGATCTGGCCTTGAGCGGACATGACCATCTCTATGTGCGCTCCACCATGTGGCAGGGAAAGCGTGTGCCTGTTGGCGAGGGCATTACCTACGTTTCTTTAGGCTTTACCGGGCCAAGTCACGACCGAAACTGCCGTTTCCCATGGCAGGATTATGTGTTCGGCGACAACCCGGCCCATGTGACGAAAGATGGAAAGCCCGATCCGTTCTGTTCCATGGCCTCCTTTACAAAAGACCGGATTGTTCTGACAGTGACCACCGCCTCCGGCGTGCTGGTGGATGAAGTAGTTTTAGAGAAAGCGCCAAACTGATTATCCATCGAAACATACAAGACACCCCCTCAACCGAGGGGGTGTTTTGTCATTAGTTGGCTTACTGAAATAAGTTGCAAAAACCTCTGTAACATGCTAAACTTTGAGAAAAGAATAATACGATTTTATTATATTTGTTTATTCTGTTTTGAAAACTATGAGGTGGAGTTATGACGCCTGATCGTAATGTTATAATGAGTATGAAAAATGAAATTCTAAAAGATATTGCAAAATGCGAAAATTATTCCGAAAGTACAGGCTCAGAAGAGTATTTTTATCAGCTTATTTCAAAATACTCCGTACTGGATCCAGAATTTAAGAAAAACTTGTCCTTTACTGGAAAGGTTACCGTACCAGGTATTGAATTTGATTATCGTTCCGAGTTAAAATCAGTAGCAGCCAAACTTCGGATGTGGCTTTTGCTAGATGATGACAATTATAGCCAGGTTGAAAAATTAGGGAAGCAAACTGAACCGGTTATCTTCATAAGTCATCGGTCTTTCAAACCGATGTAGCCCGGTTGTGTTTACCAGACAAAAAGCAAAGTTAATCGAATCTTATAGAGCTTACATAGCCGAAAAACAAGTTGACAGCAAAGTAAACGAAAATGCAAAAAATCTTACAGACATAAATCTGGATATTGTAACAGACGACGAAGCGATTGTTTTGTATTATATTCTTTCGAACAGGAGTCGGAAAATAAAAAAATATGAAATAATGGACTGGATAGCTGAAAATGAGATTTTTGATGTAAACATCGATAATGCATTTGATTTGCTATCCATAATTGGTGATGGGAAGTTTACGGGGTATGAACTAGAATTTGATACTATTACTTACAAAAGTTATCTCAAAAATATCAATGTTTTACTACCGCAATTGCAGGTATATGTTGGGAAACATAGAATATTAAGAAAAGATACATTTTTAAATCTTTGGGAGTTAGAAATTTTTAGTGATCTTATTAAGCTATTTATATCATTTGTAATTGAAAAGCGAGTTATATCTTATACGATAATTGAAAGTCCTAATGTTTTTGAAAGACCAATAATTATTGATAGTATACATGAATGGGAAACAGAAAATGGTTTAGGTGATAACATCCTTTTATCCAACTACGAAACATGTGTATACACATTGTCACGTTATGAATTAGTCTATGAATCTGACGTATATCCGTGGGGAAAAGAATATACTCTTTATCCATCTCTTGCAGAATATTTATTTAGTCCCCAATTTCCTTACGCCGAAGAGTTAAATGTAATTAAAAATAAGTATGAGGCTCCTCTGTCCTTTTAACACAACAACACCCCCTCGTTCGAGGGGGTGTTTTGCTATCTCTATGAGCTTGTCTCCAACAAAACCCTTACACAATGCCTTCCAGGAAGTTCACTTCCGAAACAGAGCCGTCTTTTTCGATACGGAAGGTCTTGGTCTGGAAGGGGTCGAAATCCACATGGAACGCGGCGTTCAATGTTTCGCAGAGAATCGTTGCCCGAACGGCCTTACCGTTTGCCTCGTAGCAGCGCAGAATGGCCGCGCCGGAGCCGTCCTCCGAGAACTTCAGCGCCGTTGCAATGACGTTGGGCGCGCTGATGGACAGGAAGCTCTTTACCTGCGGCTCGCCGGTGCCCTTGTGGTAACTTTCCGGAATGGCCACGGGCCGGTTGTTGAACAAAAGGGCCTCTTGTACAATGCCGCTTTCCTCGGCTTCGCCCTCGTGGATCATAATGCCGTATTCAAACCGGTGGAGGCCTTCGTCCGTAAACTGGAAGTCGGCCGGCGGACGGTGAGAATAGTGGTCGGCGAAGATTACGTTGCGAAGCAGGGTGATCCGAAGCTCCATGCCCGGGCAGTCATAGCTGTATTTGGAATCGCTCATGACCGAAACGCCGCGGCGCACGCCGTCCTCGCAGGTGACGGTCAGGTCGGCCCAGGCAAGTCCGGGTTCTTCCTCGCCGTTGCAGGGGCGCTTAATATAACCGCTGGGAATTTCATAGGTGGAAACCTCGCTGTGGCCTTTCATGGCGAAAGGCATTTTCAGCATGGTAAAGGGTTCTTGCCAGATGGCCTTGCACTTGACGCGCAGGGTTTTCTGGTGAGAGCCGAGGATGAAATCCTGTGAGAGCGTCGAGTTGTTGTAAACGTGCTTGATGCGAATCACGGCGCGCACGGGGCCGCGCTCCACTAGTTCGATGGACTGAAGCTGCATGGTTCCGGCAATCTTGTGGAACGTAAAGACGTTGTGTGCCCATGTGTCTGTCTCGTGATCGTCGATCACCGTGGGCAGCGCAAAGGAATTGCCGTCGGCATAGTTATAGCCGCTCTTTTTATCGATCAGCTTGGAAATGGCGCCCGTTCTCCGGTTGAACTCTACGCGAATATAGGCGTTTTCCATGTACATATCGCCGCAGCGAATGTCGGTTTTAATGGTCAATTCCTCGTCGCTACGCAGCCAGAGCCAGTAGGTGGCATAGCCCAAAGCCGGCACGGTGGCCATAAATACGGTGTCCTCGTGGGTGTCATTGGAACGGGAGGAGCGCACGTTCTGGAACAACACGTCGTTGCCCTCCGAATCCTTGACGGCCTGGGACGGATGATACGTCCGAACCGGGGTGGTCACGGGGAAGGACAAGGGGTTAAACACCACGATAGGCCGGGGCAGGTGCGGCGGAATGCTGAGGTGGCGAACCTCCAGGGCAATTGGGTCAGAAGCGCCTTCCACCCAGGTGTCAATATTTCTGGCAAGCCTTAAAAGAGAGTTGTTCTGCGTCCGGGCGGCAATGGTCAAGGCGTGGCCCATGCTTTCCCTTACATCTTCATAAGCTTCCCAGATAGAGCAGCCGCAGAGAATGTCATGGAACTGGTTAAAGCAGACGTCTTTCCAAGCCTCGGCAATTTTGGCCGTATCGGCAGGCAGCTTCGTTGTGGAAGCGGCCAACGTGTTCCATTTTTCAGCCGATTGCAGCGCATTTTCGGCTTTTCTGTTCAGTTCTTTGACCATGGAAGCAGCCGAGTAGCAGCCGCTGGCATGGTGCTGCAGGTCGTCGGTCCATACGGGCAGATCTAGCGGTGCTACGAGCAGAGACTGGAAGAAGGAATCCGGATCAGAAAAGACCATATCGGCATAGCCTTCCCGCTTCAAATTCTTGCGAAGATGCTCAATATCAGCCCGGGTGGGGCCGCCGCCGTGGTTGCCGACGCCGTACATGAGAAGCATCCCGTGACCGGATTCGTTGATCCGCTCGCTCATAACGGCCGCGCGGCGGTCAAGGTTTTCGGGACCGCTTACGCCGTAGGATTCGTGGATTTTATAGGTCAGCACACGGGAACCGTCGGGGCTTTCCCACCAAAAGAGGTTTTCGGGAATGTCGGCGTTTTCGTGGGGGCCGGGGCGCATCATGACATAGCAGGTCATGCCGCCTTGGCGAATCATCTGAGGCAGCATGCCGTTGTGACCGAAGGAGTCCACGTTATACGCCGTTTTGCAGATTCGACCGAATTTTTCGTAGTAATAAAGCTGGCTATAAAGGGCATGACGGGCGTAGCTTTCGACAGAGGGCATATTGCAGTCGGGCTGTACCCACCAGCCGTTGACGGGTACCCAGCGGCCTTCTTTCACGCGGGCTACAATTTCCTCGAACATGTCCGGGTCGATCTCTTCCACCCAGCGGTAGTAGGAAGCGGATGAGCAGGTGAATACAAAATCGTCATACTCGTTCAGACGGTCTAGGGCAGAGCGGAAGGTTTGCAGAACTTCGCCACAGCCTTCCTGCCAGCGCCAAAGCCAAATAGGATCTAAATGGGCATTACCGATCAGATGCAGCTTTTTATTGTCGCTCATAGTAATCATGCCTTTCCTTGTACTTATTTATAGGATTGCAACCGACAAAGCGGCAATATCGCCGATTTTTTCGCCAAGCTCTGCCGGAACAATTTCGCAAACTTTGGCCGAGTGGATAAGCGCCTCGGACCGTATGGTTTCTTCCATAGAGTTTCTAAGAAGCTGGCCGCTTCGAGCATATATGGAACCGATGACAATTCGCTCCGGATTTAAAACGTCAATGAGAATGGCCATGGCCCTGCCCAAATATTTTCCCACTTCCTGCCAGACAAGAAGGGCCGTTTCGTCTCCGTTTTGAGCGGCCAGACTTAGGCTTTTGGCCGTAATCTGGTCTAACTCGCCTACCGTTTTGCAAAAGGAGGGGGGTGTGCCGCGCTGAATGGCCGCATGGGCAAACAGCCGTCCCACTTGGGCAATGCCGCCGCCGCTGCAGTATCCTTCCACCGTGCCCAGCTTGCCATAGCCGGCAGGACCCATGTCAGTCAGCCGCACATGGCCGATTTCGCCGGCGTTGTCGTTGGTGCCTGCATACAGTTGGCCGTTTAAAATAAGACCCGCGCCGAATCCCGTGCCCATGGTGCAGAAAATCATGTTTTCCGTGCCTTTTCCGGCGCCGAATTTCCATTCCGCATAACCGCAGGCGTTGGCGTCGTTCTGCAGATGGGCAGGAACGTCGTATTTTTGGGTTAGGCGCTCCACGATATACACTTCGTCCCAGCCGGGAAGGTTAGGCGGCGATAATATAACACCCCGCCGGCTGTCTAAGGGGCCGCCGCAGGAAACGCCTATGGCGGCGATGGGATGTTCCTTAAAAAGAGGTGCCAAAAGCGTGTCAAGCCTGTCCAGCATGACCTCAGGCTTAACGGACACGTCCGTATCGATGGCTTCGCGATACAGGATTTCAAAGGATGCGTCTTTGCTGTCGAGCCGACCAAGGATAACGGCGCATTTGGTTCCGCCAATATCCAAACCGGCGTAGTATTTCGGAAACTGACTGATAAAGATCCTCTCCTTTCAAAAGGGGTAAGGGGGATGCTGGGTAAAAAGCCCCCGTCAGCCGAGTGGGGATTTTTACCCAAATTGTATTGTAGCACAATTTGCCTCGGAAGGGAAGCCTTGCAAGCTTTGGAAAGTGTTGACGATTGCCGCTTTTATTTGAGAAGGCGGGATTGTTATTCGAGGTGCCTTATATTATAATAGAAGGGAAATCCTGCGGCCTTGTCGAAAAACGCCCTTTGGCTGTTTTGACGGGGCCATGCATGACAACGAAACGGATGAACACCGAACGAATTTCGGAAGGAGTCTTACTATATGGCAAACATTGTATTAATGCCCCAGCTAGGCATATCGGAGGAGTCGGCGCTTCTTTCGGCCTGGCATGTGGCAAAAGGCGACGAAGTAAAGGAAGGAGACAAGCTTTTTACCCTGGAAACGGGCAAAGCTACCTTTGATGTGCAAGCCGAACAAGGCGGAACGGTTCTGGACCTTCTGGTGGAGGAAGGCGACGAGGTTTTGATTCAGACGCCTGTCTGCGTCATCGGCCAGCCGGGAGAACAATATGATTTACCCGGAAAAGAAGCTGCGGCAGAAACGCCTATAAGCAAACCGGAAACCTTGGCTTTGCCGGAACAAGCAAAGCACATAGAAAAACCGAGCCAGACAGAAGGCGACCGCATTAAAATTTCACCGAGGGCCAAGCGGCTAGCGGAGGAAACGGGCGTTTCGCCTGCCCATGTAACGCCGAGCGGTCCCTACGGGCGGATTATTGCAAGAGATATCGAACGGTTTATTGACGAAGGCGGCCGCCAAGTGACCCCGGAAGCGGCTGTGTCGGAAATGAAAGTAGAGGCAATGCCCGAAGCTGCCGCCACGGCTGCCTATGTGGATGAGCCGTTGTCCCGCATGCGGAAGATTATTGCTGAAAACATGCATGCGTCCTTAACGCAGATGGCGCAGCTGACGCTCCATGCGTCTTTTGATGCGACGTCGCTGATTTCCTACCGCAACATGATGAAAGACAGCGGGCAGGAAGAATTTGCGAAAATTTCCTACAATGATATGATTTTATTTGCCGTGGCAAAAACGCTTCCGGCATTTCCCGAGTTAAACGCCCACCTTCTGGGCGACACTCTGCGTAAGTTTACGTCCGTCAACCTTGCATTTGCCTGCGACACGGAAAAGGGCTTGTATGTCCCCGTGATTGCGAATGCCGACAGTTTGAACCTTCTCTCCCTTTCCAAAGAGGCAAAAGCTTTGGCCGCTGCCTGCCGAAGCGGCAATATTGCGCCGACTAAGCTTTCCGGCGGCACCTTTACGGTTTCCAACCTGGGCGCTCTCGGCATCGAAGGCTTTACGCCGGTGATTAACCCGCCGCAGACGGGTATTTTGGGTGTGGGCGCCTTGCAGACTCGCGTTCGCGAAGAAAACGGCATGCCTACTTGCTATCAAGTCATGCCTTTGTCATTAACATTTGACCACCGGGCGCTAGACGGCGCGCCCGCCGCCCGGTTCTTAAAGGCTTTGTCGGACAATTTGGCCAATTTTCAGCTTTTGCTGGCTAAATAGCATCGGATATAGCGAAAAAGGAGGTTTGCGCCTTGATATATGATCTCATCGTGCTGGGCGGCGGCCCGGCAGGCTATAGAGCGGCGGAACATGCCGGTCAGCACGGGATGCGCGTGCTTTTAATCGAGGAGCGGAGTTTAGGCGGCGTTTGTCTCAACGAGGGCTGTATTCCGACCAAAACCCTTCTCTACTCGGCGAAATTGTACGACGGCGCCCGTTTTGGCAAGGCTTACGGCGTGACGGCGGAAAGTATTCAGCTAGACCATGGGGCGGTGGTGGCGCGGAAAAACAAGGTTGTCAAAACGCTGGTGTCCGGCGTGGCCATGTCCATGAAGCAGCATGGGGTGACGGTCGTCTACGGAAAAGGACAACTGTTATCCAAATCCGCGGAGGGGTTTTCCGTTTCCGCAAACGGCGAAACATATATAGGAAAAAATGCTTTGGTCGCAACGGGCTCTCACGCCCTTGTGCCGCCTATCCCCGGGCTGAAAGAGGCCTTGGCGGCAGGTATTGCCATGACCAATCGGGAGATTTTAGACTTAAAGGAAGTGCCCGCCTCTCTCTGTGTCATTGGCGGCGGCGTTATCGGATTGGAAATGGCGTCGTACTTTGCGTCGGCGGGGGCAAAGGTTTCGGTTGTTGAGATGCTTGACAAAATCGGCGGACAGACCGATTCGGAAATCGCCGCTTTATTGCAAAAGCACCTGGAGCAAATGGGCGTTACGTTCCATCTGGGGGCGAAGGTGACAAAGCTTTCCGGGGGAACGGTTTATTTTGAGTCTAAGGCCGGAAACGGCGAAGTTTCCGCCGAAAAGGTGCTTGTTTCCATCGGACGAAGGGCGAACACCGAAGGAATCGGTCTGGAAGCCCTAGGTGCCGTGGTGACAAGGCAAGGCCTTGCCACCGATGAGTTTATGAAAACCAGCGTGCCGGGCCTGTTTGCCGCCGGCGACGTCAATGGGAAATCGTTGCTTGCCCATACGGCTTACCGGGAAGCGGAAGTGGCGGTCAACGTCATGCTTGGCAAGAAAGACAGGATGGATTACTCTGCCGTTCCCTCGGTCATTTACACCAACCCCGAAATTTCGTCTGTGGGCGAAACGGAGGAAACGGCAAAGGCCAAGGGCCTATCTATTGAAACGAAGAAGCTGTCTCTTATGTATTCCGGCCGCTATGTGGCGGAAAACGAAGGGGGACAGGGGATTGCGAAATTCGTGTTTGAAAAAGATACTCGCCGCCTTTTGGGCATTTCTATGATTGGAAATCCCTCGTCGGAAATCATTTTCGGCGCGGCGGCATTCATCGGCCGCCGGATGCGAGCGGAGGAGATTCAAAAGATTATTTTCCCCCACCCGACAGTGGGAGAAGTGATTCGAGAAGCGATGTTTTAACCGTCCGTTATAAAAAGGAGATGCTTTCAATGCCGAAAAATCAATTTGTGTGTCCAGAGGAATCCCGCCGTTCTGGCGTGCTTTCCTTTAACGATATTCCCTTAAACCAGTATAACAAAACTCTAGCGGAGGAAAAAAGCAACTATTCTAACAGCGATTTAATCGGTATTTTCCGCGATATGCAGTATATTCGCGAATTTGAAAATATGCTGTATTCCGTGCGCACCACCAAGCAGTACAACGGTGTGCCGTATGTCTATGTGGGGCCGGCGCACCTTTACACGGGGCAGGAGGCCGCCGCCGTTGGTATGGCCTACTCCCTGACCATGGACGATTATATTTTCGGCAGCCACCGAAGCCACGGCGAGGTGCTTGCCAAAGGATTTGCGGCGATTAAACAGCTTTCCGAAAAAGAGCTGTACGACATTATGGTCAATTTTGAAAACGGCAAGGTTCTGAAGCCTGTGGAAGCCAGCAACCGCTCCGGCGATGTGAAGGATTTGGCGGCAGACTTCCTGCTGTATGGCTTTATGGCCGAGCTGTTTGGCCGGGAAAACGGCTTTACCAAGGGGCTTGGCAACTCTATGCACGTGTTTTTCACGCCCTTTGGCATTTACCCCAACAACGCCATTGTCGGCGCTTCTGCCGGTGTGAGTGTGGGTGCGGGCTTGTATAAGCGTGTCAACAACCAGCCGGGGCTTGTAGTCTGCAACATCGGTGACGGTTCTCTTGGCTGCGGCCATGTGTGGGAGGCTCTGAACTTTGCCGCGCAAGATCAGTTTACCAAGCTTTGGGACGAGGAACACAACGGCGGCCTGCCCATTATCTTTAATTTCCTCAATAACCACTACGGCATGGGCGGCCAAACCCGGGGCGAAACCATGGCCTATGACATTTTGGCCCGTGTGGGTGCTGGTATTTCTCCGACACAGTTGCACGCAGAGCGGATTGACGGGTACAATCCCCTTGCTGTTATTGACGCTTTCCGCCGCAAACGGGAAATCATCGAAAAACGGCAGGGGCCCGTGCTGATGGATACGGTGACCTACCGCTTTGCCGGCCATTCCGCCACCGACGCTTCCTCCTACCGGACGGTGGAGGAAATCGAGGCTTGGAAGAATTTCGATTCCATCCGCGCTTTTGGCGAAGAGCTCTGCAAGGAAAAAATCGCCGACGAGGACACCCTGGAAACCATTGAAGAAAGCATTAAAGAGCGCATAACGCGTATTATGAAGCTGGCCATCGACGAGGAGATTTCGCCTCGCTTGGATCTTGTAAAGGATCCCGATGCCATCCGCAAACACGTATTTTCCAACGGTTATAAGCGCAAAATGGCAGAG
>DUUG01000098.1 GCA_012841675.1 Clostridiales bacterium | reverse complement strand
CCAGCATGGCAGGAAGTTGTACTGCCGCTTCAATATCGGCCCGAATTTCCTCCAAGGGCTTTACCACAGTGGCACCGCCGCAGGCAGATAACAACACGGCCAGCAGGGCAAAACTTACAATACATGCGTAACGGTATTTTTTCATACGCTCCTCCTTGCTTTACGGCTTCAACTGCGACGCGGCAAACCCACGCAGCACCTTCGTCCAAACCTCGTGAGCCGCCGGCGTATGGTGGACATACCCGTCGTTGCAGTAAATAGCCTTGAGATTTCCGTCGGTATCTGCCAGCGCATCCGCCAAATTAATAAACGGAACCTGGTTTTCCGTGCAGTAGACAATCAGGGCTTCGTTGAACTCCCGAAGCAGCGCAGAATTGAGCTTCCCCTTCTCGCCGCCCTTCTGCACATACGTGGCACTCATAATATAAAAGGTCACATCCGGCGCGTTTTCCTTGATCTTTCCCATTAAAGTATGCATATTTTCAACGGTTTTATCCACGCCATACAGAGCCACATCGTTCAAGCCGAACATAATGAGAACCTTCTTGGCGCCGGTTTTGGGGATGGAATCCCAAAGCTGCATCTGCTGCCCCTGATACAGAGGATGCACCGATTCGTTGTTAATGGGCCAAAGAGAGTTGGCGGCACCTAAGCTGCCCGAGGTTAAAAACTGCGCCCCGGAGAAAAATGCCGGGTTGCTCTGCCGCTGCTTAGTGACATAGTTGCGCCAGTGCATGGAAATAGAGTCACCCACAAACACCGCATCGGCGTAAAACGCGTCTGCCTGTTCCTCTGAAAGTCCCCGCAGGTCGAACGAGGGCGTCGGAATGGAAAGCGTCACCGAGCCGGGGCTTGTCTGCACGGTGGTTACCGGGGGCGCGGTGCTCGTAGTGGAAGTCTCGGTGGTACCAGTAGAAGGTGCCTGCGTAAAGATCCCGCTTGGGGTTGTTGTGGCAGTATCCGCAGCCGAAGAAGTGGCGGAGGTATCTGTTGTGGTGCTTTGGGGCGTGCCTTCGCTACAGGCGGCAAGTAACAATATGCCTGCCATAAGCAGGACAAAAATTGCGTATTTCTTCATTGGTATTATAAGGCTTTCCCAAGGGAAATTGCTTCGGGCAAGCCAGTTCCTTTCTCTGTATTCCATGGTCGTTTTTACCTTTGGTATTGTATACCCTAATTGAGAACCCGTCAATATACAGGGGGCCGAACCGGCGTGAAAAACGGCGAACCGTGGGTTCGCCGTTCATTCAAGCGTGAAATACAAGCCGGCCCGAGCCGCTTGTTTTGGTTACTTAAATTTTTTCTTCCGGGCGGCTTCTGCCTTCTTGCGCCGCTTAACGCTGGGGCTTTCATAATGCTCTCTCTTACGAAGCTCTGATAACACACCAGACTTAGCGCAATTCCGCTTAAATCTTCTCAGCGCATTGTCTAAGGATTCATTTTCCTTCAGATGGACTTCTGACATCGTTTTCCCTCCTCCCAACAGCGTTCCAAAAAAACGCTTCGTCACGGGAACCGTTTACGGCCGGGTAATTGCCGCTAATAATCTGCCAAGGCAGATTATTTACAGTAGAATGGTCGCAAGCGACAACTGCTGTATAGCTTATTATACAAAAACTCTACTCATTTGTCAATATGCGGCGCTATGAAAACTGTAAACAGTTTGAAAATAGTTTTCCTGCCAAAACATGCGCTTTCGACAAAAACCTTACTTGGCCGGCTTCACTACCAGGTTGACCAGTCGCCCGGGCACAAAGATCTCTTTTACGATCTGCATGCCTGCCAGAGCGGCGGCAATTTTCTCGTCCGCCTTGACAACCGCCACAGCTTCGTCTTTTTCTGCCGTGGACGAAATGACCACCGTGCCGCGCAGCTTGCCGTTGACCTGCACGGCAATTTCCACGCTGTCATCCACGGTTTTCGCTTCGTCATACACCGGCCACGACGACATAACAAGCATTCCCTTGTTATATTTTTCGTAAAGTTCCTCCGTAATATGCGGGGCAAAGGGATGCAAAAGCTTTAAAAGTGTCTGGAATTCCGCCTCGTTGGGCCCGCCCACGTCCGCCATCTGATTGACAAGGGCCATCATGGCGGCAATGGCCGTATTAAACTTCAGCTCTTCAATGTCAGAAGACACCTTGCGGATGGTTTTGTGCATAGCGGTTTCCAGTTCCTTGGAGTATTCGTTGCCGGGTTTTACTTTTTCCGCCAGGGCAATGACCTTTTCAATAAACCGCGAACAGCCTTTAATAGCGCTATTGGACCATACGGCGGTTTTTTCAAAGTCGCCGATGAACATAATATAAAGCCTTAGGGTATCGGCGCCATACTGGCGGACAATATCGTCGGGGTTGATGACGTTCCCGCGGCTTTTAGACATCTTTTCGCCGCCCTCGCCCAAGATAAAGCCGTGGCTCGTGCGCTTCTGGTACGGCTCTTTAGTGGGAACAACACCAATGTCGTACAGGAATTTATGCCAAAAACGGGAATACAGCAGATGCAGCGTCGTATGCTCCATGCCGCCGTTGTACCAGTCTACCGGCATCCAGTAGTTTAAAGCATCCGGAGAGGCAAGGGCTGTATCGTTGTTCGGATCGGTATAACGCAGGTAATACCAAGAGGAACCGGCCCACTGGGGCATAGTATCCGTTTCTCTTTTTGCCGGGCCGCCGCAGGTCGGGCAAGTGGTATTGACCCACTCGGTAATTTTCGCCAAGGGCGATTCGCCCGTTTCCGTAGGCTCGTAGGATTCCACATACGGCAACGTAACCGGCAGCTCATTCTCCGGAACGCCTACAAAGCCGCATTTTTCACAGTGGACAATGGGAATAGGCTCGCCCCAGTACCGCTGACGGGAGAAAATCCAGTCGCGAAGCTTGTAATTGACCTTGGCCTCGCCTTTTCCGTTGTCGGAAAGCCAAGAAATCATCTTTTTCTGCGCATCTTTTACGGGCAGGCCATTGAGGAAGCCGGAATTGATCATGGTCCCCCTTTCGCAGTCGGTAAACGCCTCTTTGGAAATATCGCCGCCGGCCACAACCTCCACAATGGGCAAGTCGAAGGTCTTGGCGAACTCATAGTCGCGGGTATCGTGGGCAGGCACGGCCATAATAGCGCCGGTGCCGTAGCTCATAAGCACATAGTCGGAGACAAAAACGGGAATTTCTTCGCCGTTGGCCGGGTTAATGGCACAGACACCCTCGATTCTGACGCCTGTTTTGTCTTTCGCCAGCTCGCTTCGCTCAAAATCGCTTTTTAGTGCCGCTTCTTCCCGATAAGCGCGAATGGCGTCCAGATTGGAAATTTTGTCCGCCCATTGGTCGATAACCGGATGCTCCGGCGAGATGACCATATAGGTGGCACCGAACAAAGTGTCCGGCCGGGTGGTAAACACGCGAAGATCATCGCCGGCGGTGGTGGAGAAAAGCACCTCCGCTCCCACAGAGCGACCGATCCAGTTTCTCTGGGAGGTTTTCACCCGTTCGATGTAGTCAAGATCGTCCAAATCGTTCAAAAGCCGCTCGGCGTAGGCCGTTATTTTCAACATCCACTGTTCTTTTTCCTTGTGGACGACTGTTGCGCTGCAGCGCTCGCACGAACCGTCGACGACTTCCTCGTTGGCCAGCACGCAAAGACAAGACGTGCACCAGTTGACGGTGGTCTTCTTCTTATAGGCAAGGCCTTTTTCAAACATTTTGAGGAAAATCCACTGGGTCCATTTATAATAGGAAGGATCGGTAGTGTTAATTTCCCTATCCCAGTCTATGCCATAGCCAAGGGCCTTGATTTGCTCTCTAAAGCGAGTAATGTTCTTTTGGGTAACGATTTCGGGGTGGATTTTGTGCTTAATGGCGTAGTTTTCCGTGGGAAGGCCAAAGGCGTCCCAACCCATGGGGAACAAAATATTATAGCCTTCCATACGGTGTTTGCGCGAAACCACGTCCATGGCCGTATAGGGCCGCGTGTGTCCCACATGCAACCCATCTCCCGAAGGGTAAGGGAACTCAATCAGGGCATAGCGCTTTTTCTTTGTTGCATCGGCGGATGCAGCAAACACGTTTTGTTCTGCCCACTTATCCTGCCACTTTTTCTCTATCTTCTTAAAGTCGTATTGCATAAAGCTAAGCCCTCATTTCTTCTCAAAGCTGGCCGGATCCACGCTGGGTGCATCGGCCCAAAGACGTTCAAGCCCGTAAAATTCCCGGGCATCTTTTTTAAAGATGTGAACCACAATTTCGCCGTAATCCTGCAAAATCCAGCTGGCCGAGGGATACCCCTCTACATGCTTGGGGCCACGCCCTAGCTTGGCAAGGGCCTCGTCCACCGCATCCGCCAGCGCGCGAAGCTGCGGCGTGGACTGTCCGGTGCAAAGAATATAGTAATCGGCAAGTATGGTTAAACCGTCGACATATAAAATATCGATATCTTGCCCCTTTTTATCTTCCAGTGCGTGTACTGCGGCTTGGGCCATCTGTTTTGCAGTGATATCCGCCATGAGCGGTGCCTCCCTTTACTTCCCTTTGTTCTCCGCGCGATCCACAATATCAATGTAGGTAATCGGACCGTCAAAGGGGTTATATTTCTTATTAATCAATGCGAGCAGTTCCTTTTTATACGGGATCCAATATCCCGAATCGTTGGCGGGGCCACCGGGTAGTATGTCAAATTGGATATTTTCCGGTTTTAATTCCAGCGCTTGCATGGCAAACCATTCCAGATCCGCTTTAGAGAAGCTGGTTTTCACATTGTCCAACACCACGCCTGCCAATTCCGCCCCACGGGAAATGTTATTTTTACTTAAAATCTGATTGGCGGCGGCCTTTAAAAAGTCAGACCGGACAGCAATGCGCCCGATATCGGCATTGGCATAGGACCGAAAGCGCATAAGCTCCAGCGCTTTTTTGCCATTTAAGGTCTGCTTGCCTTTTTTCAGGTTGATCGTTAGATTCTGCGTCGGGTCAGAATAGTTCATATTCTGCGGTACGTTGAACTCTATACCGCCAATATAGTTGATAAGCTTTACAAACCCGTCCATATCAACAAAGACATAACCGTCCACTTCATACCCGATCAAATGCTTTACTTCCCGAATCAGCGCATCCATATCGCCCATTTTTTTATAGGATGCCGCAAGGTTAATATGCCTATGATACGACGGACGATCCCCTGCGTTGCTGTATGTGTCCCGGGGTATGTGGAGAACATGTAGCGTGTTGGCATCCGTGTCGAACACGGCAAGCATAATAACGTCTGTTCTGTAATCGCTTTCGTCGGCGCCTAAAACCAAAAAGGTGTATACATTGGGACGCCTGGTAACGCCGCTTGGTGTCGGGTCCGGTTCCAGTGTATTCACCGGGCTTTGGGGGTCTGTCTGCATCACCGGCGGCTTTAAGGTTTCCGGCGTCTTTACGTCCGGCGGCTTCCTTTTGTCCAATTTGATATAAAAAGCGTACGCCCCCATCGCAATAGCACTTATGATAAGCAGCCCCAAAATCACTTGCTTTGAGGCTTTGCTCTTGGTCCTTTTACTCATTCTTTTCACTACCCTTAGTAAATTCGCGTTGCGGCATGGTTATGCTTTGGTATAGTATTATATCCTGTTTGGAGGCAAATTACAATCGACAATTTCAAAGGGTTTATGATTCATTTTGTTTGTAAAGCCCCTTGTTTTGAATATATTCGGCTACTTCCGGCGAAATATAGGCCTGTTTTTGCCCAAAACGAATGTCTGTTGAAGAAATCTCCAAAGGCGGCACATCCACCACATAAATCTTCGCGCCAAACTTCTCCTCAAGCTTTTGTTTCTGTGCGAAAAGAGGGGCAAGCCCGCTTTTGTCCCGAGGAACCACCGCAATTCCCGTTTTCCGCAACAACTCGTCCGCTTTATGCCATTGGTGCAACGTTAGAAACATATCCGTTCCGACGATAAACCAAAACTCGTCTTCTGGATACGTGGCCGAAAGCTCGTTAACCGTGTCGACGGAATAGCTTTTCCCTTCCCGGCGAAGTTCACAGTCGAGAACGGAAAAAAGCTGGTTCTCGCCGGCTGCAAGCCGCGTCATTTCCAGCCGCTGGCTCGGTGTGGCACCTGCCGGCCCTTCCTTGTGGGGCGGAATGTTCGTGGGAATCAGAAAAACACGGTCTAGGCTTAATGCCTTGGCCGCCGCGCGGGCCGCATGGAGATGTCCCAAAT
>DUUG01000097.1 GCA_012841675.1 Clostridiales bacterium | reverse complement strand
GCCACTTTGACCGAACAGTCGGTATCCACCAGCACTCCTAGGCCGCAAACACTGGGGATTTGCTCGCTCTGGAACAAATACGCCGTCACATCGTCGCCGATTTCGCCGGAAACCAAGTCAATCTGGCCGACATACGGCTCTTTCAAGCCGAGATCCTTAATAACCGTCAGCGTTCCCTTGTTTTCCAAATTGTCCTCCGGCTTGCCCATAACAGCGCCGCCCACATCAAGCTTCCCCTGCGAGTTTAGCGGCAGGTCGATGGCAGGGCGTTGGACATATCCGCGCACAAAGCCGCCCGAATCCGCCACCGCCAGCACCTGCCCGGCAGGGCCGTTTCCGTTAATCCGAAGGGTTAGCGAATCTTTTTCGTTTTTCATGTCCGAGCCCATAAGCGAGGCCGCCATTATAACCCTTCCCAACAGAGCCGTTGTGGTCGGCGTGGTATTGTGTATGCGCCGGGCCTCCTCCACCATGTTTTTCCCCTCAAGTACGCGAATGCGAACCATTCCGTCGCCGCTAATGGCGTTTACAATTCTATCCATAGGTAATTATCCTTTCGTTTCCGTCTTTTGCGCAACAATATAAATCCGGTCGTCGGTTTCTTTTTGGAAGCGAAGCTTCTTCTCTCCTAAGGCGGAAAGCCTTGTCATGCCGCCCTTGGATAGTGCTTGGTCAATTTCTTCCAAAGTATGCGCCCGCTCTATATGGGTTTCGGAAAAGCGTCTGTACCGTTCGTCTTGTTCTCTGACAAAAAAGTCTAAATCAAAGCGGGCCAGCCGATTTGCTTCATTCCATTCCGTTTGCCAAAGACAAAGCACATTCTCCGTTTCACGGACGTATGTTTCTTTTGCCAGGCGTGAAAGCTTATATTCTGTGTGCAGGTCGAAAATGAACAAGCCGCCTTCTTCCAAGAAAAGGCCCACCCGTTCAAAGGCCTGCTCCAGCGCCTTTTGGGAGGACAGGTAGTTGACGCTGTCCAGACAGGAGATAACCCCGTCGACGGTTCCGTAGAGGTTTAGTTCTTCCATTCTCTGGCATAAAAGCAGGGGCTGGGGCGCAATGTCGTCTAATTTTTCTCTGGCAAGGGTAAGCATGTCAGACGAATAGTCTACGGCGATCATGTCATACCCCTTCTTTGCCATTTCCCTTGTCATGCTGCCCGTGCCGCAGGCAAGCTCTAAAAGCAAAGACGGTTTTTTCCCGCCATATTTTAAAAACAGCGTTTCTATATACTCCGCCATGGCCGTATAGGGCACATCGGTGGTTAATTCGTCATAAAACTGCGCCATTTCCGCATACATGCCGTTTCCCCCTTTTGCATAAATCCGCCGCCTTTCGCAGAAGCTAGTAAAAACCTTTCGCCAAAGGAGGGGATTTTTTTGCTGATCACAATGATTCGAACGGTAATTTTGTATTTTGTCATCGTTGGTGCCATTCGTGCTCTGGGCAAGAGACAGTCGGGAGAGCTGGAACCGGCCGAGCTGGCCATTGTCATTCTGATCGCCGATCTAGCGGCGGTTCCCATGCAGAATACCGAACTGCCTATTCTCCTCGGCCTGATTCCGATTATCGTTTTGATGAGTATTGGAATTATTCTTTCGCTCATCACCATGAAAAGCCCCTTGGCTCGCCGCATTTTTTACGGAAAACCCAGTATTATTATCGAAAACGGCCGCTTAAATCAGGCGGAAATCCAGCGCCTGCGCCTAAATCTGGACGAAATTGCCGAGGAGCTTCGGTTGAAAAACGTAACGGACCTGACCACCGTAAAATACGGCATTTTAGAAACCGATGGCAATCTAAGCCTGATTCTTTATCCTAAATATCAACCGGTCACCGTGGGAGATCTAGATTTAGAACCCAAATCGACTGCAGAGCTAAACATTACTTTGATTACCAACGGCCGCTTGCTAAAGGACAATCTGCCGCTGGCCGGTTTAACTCGAGAGGACATTGAAAAAGCGTTGAAAGAAAAAAACATATCCCGTATGAAGGACGTTTTCTATATGCTAAAACGGCCCGACGGAAGCCTTTTTATCGTGAAGGATGAAAAGCGCGCACGTAAGACATAAGGAGCAAAACGGATGAAGCTGACAATCGTCTGCCTGATACTACTCGGCGCTTTAATCGGTCTTGCCATTTGGCAGCAAAACTTAATCAAGGATCTGGCGGACCAAACTGAAGCGGCTCTAAGCTTGGCTCTCTCACTGGCGGATCAAGACCAGTTGCCAGACGCCCAGTTTCCTCTAAGAGAAATCGTCAAGGCTTGGGAGGAAAAGAAAGTCTATCTGCATATGCTGGGCGACCATGCCAGAGAAACCGATATTCGCATTTCCCTGTCGAAATTGGCAGCCTATGCCGAGCATAATGACAGAGCGCTTTTTTACGGGGAAGCGGCAAAATTAAGCATGCTGCTGGATGAAATTCGCGAACTGGATCAGCCGATTTTGAATAATATCCTGTAAAATGTAGGCAGGGGCATAGAAACGGCGGGCATTATCGCCCGCCGCTTTGTCCGTCATTTTTGTCTAACAGCTTCTGAATCTCCCGGTAAAAGGAATTCACATCACGAAACTGCCGGTAAACCGACGCAAAACGGACATAGGCTACCTCGTCTAGCTTGTAAAGCCGTTCCATGACCATTTCGCCAAGCTCCGCTGTGGAAATTTCCCGTTCCAGCGAGTTGCGCACTGCCTGCTCGATCTCTATGGCAATTGCCTCCACCTCGTCTGCCGAAACGGGGCGCTTTTCGCAGGCCTTAAACAGCCCGCGCAATAGCTTGTTTCTATCAAAGGGTTCTCGCTTTCCGTCTTTTTTAATTACCAAAATGGGAAAACTTTCCACCTGCTCATAAGTCGTGAAACGCTTGTTGCACCGTCCGCATTCGCGGCGGCGCCGGATACTATCACCCACATCGTTAGGCCGCGAATCTACGACCTTGCTGTCTGCAAATCCGCAATAGGGGCATTTCATTCCAATCAAGCCTTTCTGTGCCTGGTATGCCGCCTTATATGTATAAGCGGCCACACGGCCGCTTGAGGCTAGGCCAAAAGCATCTACGGCTGGGACGTACCGGTATCGGTTTCTGATCCCGTTCCCATTTCACTCGTATCGGGCATGGTCGTTTCCATGGTCGTAATCATCGGAGCCGAAGTAGTTGCATTTTGCCCTGTGGTTACTTTGGTCGTATTCGCTCCGCCCATTTCGTCAGTACAGCCGGCGAAAAGGCCAAGCAAAAGGCAAAGCGTAAATACCAGCACTGCTGTTTTTTTCATAAGTGTTCTCCTTAAATAGTCACATAGTTGCCCGCCGCGGCGGGTTCTACAAACTATAGTATGAACACTTTTTTGGCATCTATGTATTTTACTACAACATTCCTAGGGAAGATATGGAATAATTTGAAATAACATCGCCTTTTATGTTTTTCAAATAAAAGGTTTCCTTTTCCAAAAGCAAATATCCGCTTTCGCTTCCGTTTTTTGGCAGGCCCACCGAGCCGGGGTTGGCATACAAAATGCCGTCTTTTTCCAAAAGAGCAGGAACATGGGTATGCCCGGTCAGATACACATCGCCTTTTTTAACCGGAGGAAGCTTGTCCTTTCCAAACAGATGCCCATGGGTCATAAAAATCAGATGCTCTCCCGCCTGCAGTACGGCATAATCGGCCATAATGGGAAAAGAAAGCAGCATCTGATCTACCTCCGCGTCACAATTGCCGCGGACACAGAGGATTTCCTCCGCCAAGGTATTTAGCATCCGGGCCGCCTCGCCGGGGTTATACTCGTCGGACAGGGGGTTTCGCGGGCCATGGTATAAAAGGTCGCCAAGCAATATAAGCCTTGCCGCCCCTTCCCGATCGTAGGCAGAAAGAAGATTTCGGCAGGCAGACAAAGATCCATGGATATCCGACGCAATGAGAAATTTCATGGGTCTCTCCTTATGGTAAGTGTCTTTCCTTTGGGGGAAAATAACCTTTTTCCGGTTATTTCTCCCAAGACCGATACTTTATTATACTATATCCCGTCGGCCGTTGCAACCATATCCACGCCCGTTCCCGCCGCATCAGGCAGAACAACTTCCCCCTTTTTGACAGGGGCGGGCACCGTCAGCGCCCTACAAAGCGCCATAACCTCAAAAATTTTGTCTTTCGGAATAGGCGACGCCGTTTTCACAGGCACAAGCGGCATCTCTCCCCCTGTAAGACGCACGGTGGTGGCAATGTTGCGCGTGGGATTTTCCCGCTCCTGCCGCACATATAAAAGCCCTCTTTTGCAGCGATAGCCACTGATATTCTCGCCCTCTACGGCGATTTGACACCCTTCGGGACACACAATACACGTATACGTCCGGCTCATTGTACCACCTCCAGAACAACTTCACATTCGTTAGCTAGAAGCGCCGGGGAAAACTCCACCCGCTCCATTTCGCCTGGGCGCAAATAAGGCCGCCGGGTTTTGACCAAAATCTCGTCGCCCTGGCGGCAAATAACCGTGGCACCCTTCATAGGTTTTGCCGCACGGAACGAAAGATACACCTTATCGCTCCAAACAGGCAGGGAAATACACGCCGGCGTCACCTGGCCGACTCCTTCTCCGGCGGAAACGGGCACAAAACGGCGGCCTGCCTTGCCCGTTTTCACAAAATGAGCCGCGGCCTCGCCCGCCCGTTCTCCTTCTTCTGCCGCATAGTCCACCAAATCGTGCACCTGCACCACATTGCCGCAGGCAAAAATCCCCGCAGTTTCTGTTTCAATAGCACCGGTTGCCGAAATGGAAACGGCATTGCAATGCTGATCAACGGCAATGCCGCCGTGTCTGGAAAGGGACAGTCCGGCCTCTGTGGCAAGGCCTGTTTCCGGAATCAGCCCCACGGAAAGCAACAATGTGTCGCAGGCGACAAATTCGCGGTTTTCCGGGTCTGCTTCCCACGTTTCCGGATCCACAGGAGCAAGCCAAACGCCTTCAATCCGGTTCCGCCCCTCTATGGCCACCACGGTGGTC
>DUUG01000096.1 GCA_012841675.1 Clostridiales bacterium | reverse complement strand
GGGTACGATGGAAAGAGCGCCGAAGCTGGAAGGCCGCTCCATGAGCCTTATCATTGCATCAAAAGTTAAGTAGCTAGTGTTTCTGACGCCCTAACTCCGGGGCGGACACGTATAATCGTACAAAAAGAAAGGGGCTTATTTGCCATGCCTAAAATGAAAACCCATAGCGGAGCGAAGAAGCGCTTCAAGCTTACGAAGAACGGAAAAGTGAAGCGCAACCACGCGCTGCGCAATCATATTTTAACGAAAAAGAGTACAAAGAAAAAGCGTAAGCTGCGCAAAGCCGGCTACGCCTGCGAATCCGACGCCAAGGTCATCAAGCGGCTTCTGCCGTACGGCTAGTGGCTCCTTTTGGCGCAACCTGCGCCGACTGTTTTGCAATATCGACTGGAGCCGGTCCGTTAAGGGGATGCGGCAAGTATTGAAAGGATTGAAATAGAATGGCAAGAGTAAAACGGGCCGTGATGACCCGCAAAAGAAGAAAGAAAACTTTAAAGCTCGCCAAAGGTTACTGGGGCGCAAAATCGAAGCATTTTAAGATGGCAAATCAGCAGGTAATGAAATCCCTGATGAATGCATATGTGGGTCGTCGTCTGAAAAAGCGTGATTTCCGCCGCCTTTGGATTACTCGTATTTCCGCCGCATGCAAGGCGAACGATATCAACTATTCCCGCTTTATGAATGGTCTGAAGCGTGCCAACATCGCGCTGAACCGCAAAGCGCTGGCGGATCTGGCCGTGCACGATCCGGCGGCATTTACCAAATTGGTTGATGCCGCTAAGGCTGCCCTTTAATTGCATATATGAATTCCCCCGGAATCTTTCCGGGGGTTTTTATTTGAGTATAGAATTGCACAGGTATGAATATTTAATACACCTATACCTGCCCGGCTTAAGCGTTGGACAAGGCCACAACAGAAAGTTAATAATAAATCGGCAGAAAAGTGAAAAAACGCATGGGAAGAATCATAATCCATGTAATTGCAAATATAATTATTAAGTGTTGCAATTTAGGTATATAAAATGGTTTTCACGACTTTGAAAAAATGACGTAAATTTTCTCTGTTTCTCGTGTTGTTTTGGTGAAAAATGTATTGCGTATCGCTGAGTGAAGTGTTATAATATGTTCAATTTGGGCTTATGCCAAGGCTGCGGTTTATGCGGTTTTGGCCAATGTTAGGAGGGAAAATGATGCAACTCGAACTCACGCACGTGTATGTCCTTTCGATTGCGGTTGCGGTCCTTGCTTTCGGTGTTGCCGCGTATTTCTATACGTGGGTTAAAGCTCGGCCGTCGTCCAACAAGGAGATCGAAACTATCAGCGAGTATATCCGGCAGGGCGCCAACGCCTTTTTGCGCCGGGAATACGTGATTTTGGCTAGGTTTGTCCTGATTGTTGGAATTCTGATACTTGTATTCCTACCTAAGCCCATTTGGCAGGGAGAAGTGGTTGATAATATCGTTATGGGTGTTACCTATGTTGTCGGTGCGATTGTATCTGCTTTGGCCGGCAAGATTGGTATCATGATCGCCACCATCGCCAATAAGAAAGCGGCAGAAGCGGCTGTTACGGACATTAAGTCTTCCTTTTTAACCGGCTTCCGCGGCGGCGCCGTTATGGGCATGGCCGTTGTCGGTGCCAGCTTGCTGGGCGTTACTGTGGTTTTCATGCTGACAAAAAGCTCTGCTGCCGTTCTTGGATTTAGCTTCGGCGCTTCCAGCCTGGCTCTGTTTGCAAAGGCCGGCGGCGGTATCTTCACGAAGACGGCTGACATCAGCGCCGACTTGGTCGGAAAAGTTGAGCTTGGCATTCCGGAAGATGACCCCCGCAACCCTGCCGTTATTGCCGATAACGTAGGCGACAACGTAGGCGACGTGGCCGGCATGGGCGCCGACTTGTTTGACTCCCATGTGGCATCTCTTTCCGCCGCTCTGGCTATGGCCATCGGCATTGATAACGGTGTTGGTCGGCACTCTCTGCTGGTTCTCTGCTTCGGTGCTTTGGGGCTTTTGGCCTCTACCATCGGCGTTTTGATGGCCCGCATGGGCACGAACGGCAATCCCACCGGTGCGTTAAATAAGAGTACTTACATCACCACGGGTATTTTCGCCGTTTTGACCACGGCGGTTACCTTCCTGTTTGATTTTGAAATCCGCATCTGGGGCGCGGTTATGATTGGCCTTCTGGTCGGCGTTGTCATTGGTATTGCCAGCGACTACTTTACCAATGACAATAAGAAGCCTGTGCAGAATGTTGCCAAGGCCTCCGAGTCCGGCCCTGCGTTTACCATTCTGTCCGGTACCTCTTACGGATTTTTAAGCGTTCTGCCTCCGTTGGTTGGCATTGCGATTTCCGCTTTGATTTCCTATAACCTCTGCGCCGCGATTGACGCTGCCAACTCCGTTCAGTACGGCATGTTCGGAATTGCCATGGCGGCAGTCGGCATGCTGTCTATCGTTGGCATGATTATCTCCAACGACGCTTATGGTCCCATCGTAGACAACGCCCGTGGCCTTGTAGAAATGGGAGATCTGGGCGAGAAGGCTCTGGAAATTACCGACGAGCTGGACAGCGCCGGCAATACGGTTAAAGCGGTTACCAAGGGCTTTGCCATTAGCGCGGCTGGTTTGACGATTATTGCCCTTCTGGGTGCCTTTATGAGCGAAGTCAACACGGCGGCGGCCGAGCTGGGTGTGGCCGGCATTACGGGCTTTGACATCCTGAATCCGGTTGTATTCTTCGGCATGATTGTGGGCGCGGCTATTCCTGCCGTGTTCTCCGCTATGCTGATGCTGGGTGTTGACCGCAACGCGCAGCGCATGGTGGCCGAAATTCACCGTCAGTTTAAGGAAATCCCCGGCTTGCTGGAAGGCAGGAAGGGTGTTCGCCCCGAATACGAGAAGTGCATTGACATTGCCACCGTTGGCGCGCTGAAGGAACTGATTCCGGCCGGTTTGATGGCCATTGTTGCCACTGTTGTTGTCGGCTTTGTCGGCGGCGTGCAGGCCATTGGCGGCTTCTTGACGGGGAATATCGTCAGCGGTCTGTTGATTGCTCTGTTTATGTCTAACTCCGGCGGACTCTGGGACAATGCGAAGAAATATATCGAAGCGGGCAATCACGGCGGCAAGGGCTCCGATGCCCATAAGGCGGCCGTTGTAGGCGATACTGTTGGCGACCCGTACAAGGATACAGCCGGCCCGTCCATCAATACGCAGGTCACAGTTGTTTCTCTGATTTCCTCTTTGATGGCAACTCTGTTCCTTGCATTCAGCTTGTTTGGCTAAACAAAACGAGCTTCCCTGGTAAGCCCAACAGGTAAGCTCATACACAAAAGGCGGCCAAATGGCCGCCTTTTTCTATTGCATTTGCTCTGCCGAGAAGCTACAATGAACATAGCAAAAGGGAGGAGGGGTACAATGCAAATACATTGTGATTTTCCCGGCGGCAATATCGAGGTTGCCGGTGTTTGGGGGCAGACTGTATGGGTTCGGCCTGCGCTTCGAGATACGGCCGGGAATTGGTTCTACTGGGCATTTTGCGTAGAGGGAGCGCAGGGTAAAACCCTCACGTTTCATTTCAACGAAAGCTGGCTTGGGTATTTTGGCCCGGCTGTAAGCCATGATCGGCAGACATGGACTTGGTGCGGAAAAGACAGTATGTCCGAGGATAGGAAAACGTTTACTTATAGTTTTTCGCCGGAAGAAACTTGCGTTTATTTTGCCCATCATCTGCTTTATCCTGCAAACCGTGTCGAAAAGCTGGCCCGCCGGCTTCAAATCCCTGTTACGGAACTGACTGTATCTAACGGGGGAAATCCGGTTCCGATGCTTTGCTTTGGAGAAGGGGAGAACATTATACTGCTTCTGGCACGGCACCACTGCTGTGAATCGACGGGAAGCTATGTGCTGGAAGGGGTAACGGAATACCTAGGGCATAATTTGCCTTCCGATTATCGGGTGATTGCCGTTCCGTTTATGGATATGGACGGTGTTTTGCGCGGCGACCAGGGCAAAAACCGGATTCCCCATGACCACAATCGAGATTATACCGATGCGCCTTTGTATGCGGAAGTTAGAGCCGTTTTGGATCTTGTAAAGAAAAAACCGCCGAAGCTTTCGTTTGACTTTCATTCGCCCTGGCATATAGGCGAAGGAAATGACCATGTATTTTTGGTTCGCAACCTGTTGAACTCAGAGGGGCAAGACGCTTTTTCCAAAATTCTGGCAAAAGAATGTAAAGGCTTGCCTTTCCCGTACGAAGCTGATTTTGACCTTATACACTTTGAGAGGTGGAATCAAATGACGCCGACGGCCTCGGCTCATCATATTTCCCTATTCCCCGGCGTAGAGCTTTCGCTTACGGTGGAAACGGCGTATTTCGGCACGGAAGATAGGCCTGTCAGCCAAGAAAACCTTCTTTCTCTTGGCAACCGGTTTGGAAAGGCCATATGCCGTTATATTAAGAAAACCTCGTAACAAAAATCCCTCGCTGCAAGCTTGCAACGAGGGATTTCTATTTAATAGGGTATATATTTTTGCTGGTAGTAGCTAAATTGATAGACGCGTTCGTTGTTAAGACCAATGGCAAACTGGCGAACCGGCATCTCCATGCCCGGCTGGTACACCTTAATCACGTAACAGCGGATCCCTTCGACCGTGGTCGTGCCGTCTGCCTCCGCGTGCAAACCTAGGTTGTCCCCTAGTGCATCCACCGCCAGGTTCAATGCATATTCAATGGCATCCGCCTGCGACAAAGACCCTTCTTCGATGGGGGCTGTGGTTTCCGCGGGCGTTTTACCGCGATCCCAACTGTATATGTACGGTTCGGAAATCGGCGCATCACCGATGGTAAAATAGACGGATTTTTCGTCTCCGTAATTGTGCCGGAAGGTTTTGGCGAAACTGTCATATATGGCATCTGCGTAAGTAGAATCGGAAGTAGTGTAAACGGGATGCACGCCGTTAAAGCTTATAATAATGCGGTTGCTTTC
>DUUG01000095.1 GCA_012841675.1 Clostridiales bacterium | reverse complement strand
CCTCGGCGGCTAAGTGGATCTGCCGCAAAGCGCAGGCAAGCCGTTCGGACAGGGGCGGCAGGGGCGGCACAGGCTGCCCGGCAAAAGCGGCCTCCGCCTGGGCAAACAGCCATGGGTTGCCCAAGGCCCCCCGGCCAATAAGCGCCATCTTGGCGCCTGTTTCCAACAGCAATGACCGGGCCGATTCCGGAGACGCGGCATCGCCGTTGACCAAAACGGGAATGGAAACTGCGGAAACAACCTTTGCCATATACTCCCAGTCCGCGGCACCGGCATACATCTGGGCACGGGTTCGCCCGTGAATGCAAACGGCGCTTGCCCCGGCATCCTCCGCCATTTTGGCAAATTCAATGCCGTTTATATTGCTTTCGTCCCAGCCCTTGCGGAACTTCA
Source organism: Clostridiales bacterium (assembly GCA_012841675.1). Taxonomy (GTDB): domain Bacteria; phylum Bacillota; class Clostridia; order Oscillospirales; family QAMX01; genus DUUG01. The sequence continues at coordinate 8,813 of DUUG01000095.1, read as the reverse complement.
CGGTCACAGGGCAGGAAACGGCATCTACCACGGCTTTGATAATGGATCTGGCCAGCGTTGGTTCCCGCATAAGCGCGGCTCCTTCGCAGTTGCCGGAAATTTTCGGTGCTGGGCAGCCCATGTTGATGTCAATAATCTGCGCGCCGGACAAGGCAAGGGCTTTTTCCGCACCCTGCGCCATTACCTCCGGCTTGCTGCCAAAAAGCTGTACCGCAACGGGCTTCTCTCCCGGAAAAAGAGAGAGAAGCCGGCGGGTTTTCTTATCCTGATAGCAAAGAGCTTGGGCGCTGACCATCTCGGTTACGGTGTAGGAAGCGCCGTGCTCGACACAGACTTGACGAAAAGCACGGTCTGTGACACCGGCCATGGGGGCCAGTCCAAAATGACCGTAAATGGGAACGTTGCCAATGTGCAGAACGGGGGTTTTCTCCATGGGATGGGTTTCCTTTATGGGCTAAAGTATAATCTCCGCAAATGACGCGGGCACATGGAAGTTGGGGGAAGGCGCGTCCACCTTGTTCCATGAAATATAGTGGGGAACAGGACATTCATCTCCGCATTTGTAGAAGTTTCCCGCGATTTTCATGCCCTTTTTCGGCGTAAAATCGGGGAAATATTGCTGGATGTAGGAAAACGGGATAAAGAAGCGCACCTGCCACCAGACGGTGTTGTCCTTTTGATATTCCCTTGTGGCGCGCATTCGGAAGGTTTCGGGATCGTTGCCGCCGGGCTGACCGTCAAACACGCCGTTGTGCACGCCGCAAAGCATGGTTCCGGCGGAGTTGTTTTCAAAATTCAGGTAGAAAAGGCCCTGCTCTGGCATGGGATTTACAAAAAACTCAAGGCAGGAATCCTCCCATACCGGCCCGTCCATGCAGAACGCAGTGGTTCGGATGTGAACCGCCGGCTCGGTGGTTTCCAGAGAAACCCAGAGCCCGCCGGTTTCATAGTCGGGGCTGACAACGGCATAGCTTTCCGGGCGATAGTCGCCGCCCCAGGAAAACGTGTCGATGGCGACGCGTAAGCCTTCCTCCGTGCGGCTTCGCTTGACAATCTGGTCAAACTCTTCTTCGCTGGCAACAGGCGTTGTAATGTAACGCTTCTGCGGGGCGGTTTGCATAGGGAAGCCTCCTTTAAGCATGTATCCAAAATATAGCATCATTATATATCTTTTATGCAGCGTTGTCAAAATCCATGCACTTTCGAACATCCCGCAGACCTGCTTCTTTTATATCTACATTTAACATTTGGCTGGATGCCGGCATATGATAGAAAGGGCTCGATGAGAGAACGAGTCCACTGGATTGTTCTTAAAATGTTGTATGTAGGGGAGAATCACGCCAGTGAATAGATATAAAGGCAGAGAAACAGCCCAGATGGTCGAGTTCATCAGCCGTTTTAATCAAAAGTTTGAATCTAGATTTGGCGACTACTCTAGATTTGGTGATAACTCGGCTCGATACGACCGCGGCTTTGACGCCGGTTATGACAATAACTGGAACGGCGATTGGGATCAATACGATTCGGCAAGAGATGACAGAGAAAAGCGCGGACGCGACGCAAGACATGACGATTACGACGGCGGGCGGAACAGGCCTGATTATGACGGGGATTATCAGAATTATGGTGGATTTGATAACGACGGATATGACTGGGAAAACCAGAACTTTGGCGGGCGGCACGACGAATGCAACCGGCATGACCACCGGTGCAGAGATTGGCACGACTGCGGAAGAGGATGGGGCGATCACGGCCGGCATCCCCAGTGCCACTGCCAATGCCACGGCCAGTGCCACGGCTGTCACCACCACTGCTGCTGCAACGACCATCATAACGACGGTCGCTTCTTTGCGGAATGATCATAAAAACAATCATATAATCATATAATATGCATTGCTGTTACAGTGAGCCGGAATTTCTTAACTTGCGGATTGGCCGAGGCTGCTTGGCAAGGGCTTTTTATAAGCGCCGGGCTGCAAGAAATGGCTATCTGCTGCTGAAATTCTGCCGCTTTAACAAAAATCCGGAAAAGGCTAGCCTTTTCCGGATTTTATTTAATTTCTAACGCGAGTGACAGAAGCAATAGCCAGTTCCGCATTGGAAAGCGAAACCGCGCCGCTGTCAATCAAGCTTTGAAGCAGAGTTTTGCTGCCATCTTTTGTATAGGCAAACAGGGTGTAATACGAGAGGTAGACAAGCTTATCTCTGGTAAAGGAGCCAGAAGAAAGCATGTTTGCCTCGTTGGCGGAAATAATCTTTTTGGTAACGGCAAAATCAAGTGCCGCTTGATAGTGAAAGTCGGCGTTGGCTCCCACATCCACATACCCAAGCGCCCGCAGGAGAAAGGTCATGTATTCGTTGGCGGTAATGGACAAATAGTTTCCGAACATCCCGTGCCCAATGCCCTTGGTAAGCCCGTTCTTTACGCCAAAAGAGGCATACGGCAAGAGCCAGGTCGGCACATCGGAAAAAGCCGTTGAAGGGGAGGGGGCGGCCAAGGCCTCGGCTTCTTTGCCGAGTATGCGGATTAAAAGGGTCAATGCTTCGCCTCGAAGGGCGGTGCGTTCCAGCTTGAGCCCCTCGTCTGTGCCGCGGAACAAGCCCATAATCATAAGAGCCTCGGCAAGATCCGTAAACTCTGCGGTGTAAGTCTGTCTTGGCAGAACTTGTCCGCCGGAAGCAAGCAAAACAGCCTGATCATCCAATGTTTCAAAGCTCATGCCGCCCTTTTCAGAAACGACAACCTGCCGTCCGGTTCCATAGAGCCAATCTCCGAAAAACTCCCGGCCTTGCACCACGTCTATGACCGTAGAGGCGCCCAGAGAAACGCCCATTACCCGGCCCGATAGGACATATACCGTGCCGCCGCTGGGCACTACTAGCGTATGGGCATCCGTCATCTGAATCAACTGATAGTTGCCGCCTGCCGGTGCTAAAATGCCGCCTTCGTAGGGCTTTGTCAAAGTGCCGGAGGTTAGGTTGGCAAGCTCATCCAGCGTTATGTTGTCTAACGCACCTTCTCCTATATCTTTGATGGTCTGGCCGTATGGGCCGCCGTCCTGCACGGTGCCAAACTTTTCGGTCAGGTAATTGAGCAGGTAGGGCTTTGTTATATCGTTTAAATACGCCCGGGAAAGAAGCGGGTCCGCCGCAGAGCCGGCTGACAATGTGACATTTGCCCCTATGTCTAACCGTCTAGTGGTAAAAACGGCGCTTCCCACCGTCAATAACAGAGAAAATGTGATAATGGCGGCGCAAAACCGCCGTATGGAGAGGTTTGGCATGACGCCCTCCTTAAACTGTCAGATGTGATAATAAAATGGCTGTTCTTTGGAAAAAATCCGTTTTTATACCTTTGCCGGGGAACAAACCCGGCAAGAAAAGGCTAGTACAGCTTGTTTTTGGCGCGGAGATGCTCCACTATTGCCATACCTGCCGTAGCGCCTTGTCCCACCGCCACAGACACCTGATACGGCGTGCCGGTGCAGTCGCCGGCGGCAAATATGCCCGGCACATTGGTCATGCCATCGGCATCTACCAATATATGCCCGTGCTCCGTCATAACGCCAAGGCGGCTGGCAAAATCGGCAGCCCCCGGCGTTCCCAGCGCCAAAAACAGGCCGGATACGGGGATAATATGGCCGTTTTTATCAACCATGCCGGTCAAACGCTCGGTTCCGGTAATGGCGTTATGCTCTGACGTGGGGCCGGACAAGGGTGCGGTGTTGATGATAAGCCCTTCGGGCCGTTCCTCAAAGGAAGGCTCTTTTCCGTTTGTCAAAAGGGTAACGGAAGAAGCAAGGGGCAAAAGCTCCTCCGCTTCCGTTAAGGCGTACTTGCCGTTTCCTAACACGGCGACAGGCTTGCCCCGGAAGAAAAACCCGTCACAGATGGCACAGCGGCTAACGCCGTTGCCTATAAACCGGTCCAGCTTATAGGGGGCGGCTTGAAAACCCCTTCCCGTTGCCAACAAGACGGTTTTGGCCGTAACCGATTGGGTGCCGTCGGATATGGAAAACAGGCCGTCTTCCGCCATGGACAGAGAAATGACCTCAGATTCCATAAATTCGCCGCCTAAACGGCGCACATTGGCGCGCCCGGCCTCCACTATGGAGGCACCGGAAACCGGCTCTGCAAAGCCGAAATAGTTTTCCACCAAATGGGCTTTGGCAAGGGCGCCGCTGTCTCTTGCCCAAATCATAGTTGACAAACCGGCGCGCAGTGTATAGTGAGCGGCGGAAAGTCCTGCCGGACCTCCGCCCAGAATGACACAGTCAAAAGCTTTTGCGGGCTGCATAGAATCACCTCCGAATATGCAGCGTGTAAGATTTTGTCGTTTTTTATATTATACACCCTTTCCCTCCGTTTGAAAAGCATGGGTTTGCGGGACTGTTCTAAACGGACAAGAATACCCCGGAATCCCCTTGTATAAGTTTGGGAAATCGACTATAATACATCGTAAGAGTCTAGGTCGACCTAGTAAAAAGGAGTGAGGACCTATTTTAAAGGATTATATCGGAAGCTATATCAATCATAACGGGCTGCCCGGTTATGCCGAGCTTCGTGCCCAGAGAAACATTAGCAAAAACGTCACTTTAATCAACGGAGACATGACAGGCAACGCTGTTTCGGAAACAAGCGGATTTTCCGCCCGTGTTTGCAAAAACGGGGCGTATGGCTTTGCTTCCAGCGCCGTTTACACGCCGGAAAGTGTGGCCGCTTCCGTCGCCGCGGCAGCGGAAAACGCCGCTTTTTTAGATCAGCGGGAAAAGCTTGGCAAGGTCCCCTTTGCGAAGGTTCCTTCCTTCCGCGAAGAGCTTCGCTACACCAGAGAAGACGATGTGACTCAAAAGCAAATCATTGATTATATGAACGAGCTGGATGCTCTGGTCGCGAAGCTTTGTCCCAAGCTGAAAAGTCGCTTTACGGCCGCTCGCTGCCTGACCATGGAAAAGCTCCTCTACACAAGCGACGGCGTTTTTGCCCATACGGCAACGCCCAGAAGCATTATTTATGTGGGGCTTACGGCGGAGGGAAATGACGGTGCGCCTGTGGAGATTTTTGAACCGTTTGGAACCTTCGGCGTTTTCGACGAGGTGTTTACAAACCCTGTACAATACGAAAGCTTAATTGCCGAGCTTTACGAGCAGGTCATGGCCAAAGCCGGCGGCGTATACGCCGAGCCCGGCCGCAAGCAGGTGATTTTGCACCCCGATTTGGCAGGCATTCTGGCACATGAAGCCGTCGGCCATACGGTGGAAGCGGACTTTGTCTTAAGCGGCTCCGTGGGCGGCCCGAACCTTAATAAACAGGTGGCAAGCGAACTGGTTACCATGGTGGACTTTGCCCATACGGCGCTGGGACAGCGTTGTCCTGTGCCCGTCTATGTTGACGACGAAGGCACGCCCGGAACGGATGCCGTTCTCATTGAAAACGGCATCTTGAAAGAATTTATGCACAACAAAGAATCGGCGGCCCACTTTGGCCATACGCCGAAAGGCAATGCCAGGGCATTTGCCTACAACGACGAGCCCTTAATCCGGATGCGCAACACCTGCATTCTCCCCGGTAAAGACAAGCTTGCCGATATGATCGCCTCCATTGATGACGGGTATTACTTCATCAAAACCGGCAACGGCCAGGCCGATGCCACGGGCGAATTTATGTTCGGCGTGAATTTCGGCTACGAAATTAAGAAAGGGAAGCTGGGTCGCCCCTTAAAGGATACGACCATTGCCGGCGTGGCCTTTGACGTTCTGAAAACAGTGGATATGCTGTCGGACGATTTGTCCTGGTCGTGCTCCGGTATGTGCGGTAAGAAGCAGATGATTCCCGTTGGCATGGGAGGACCGGCTATCCGGGCTTTCGTCAACGTGGGTGGTCGTTAGGAAGGGGAGGTAAATATGGATAACAGGCAAGTTGCCGAATATCTGATTCAGACCATGAAGGAAAAAGGCGCTGACATGGGCGAATGTCGTGTTTCCAGCAACGTCAAAACGGAAGTATATTACGAATCGGGCAAAATTAGCATGGTTCGCTCTGTCTTAGGCGCAAGCGTGGGCGTTAAAGTGCTGAAAGACATGAAAAAGGGCGCTATCCAGATTAACTCCGCGGAAAAAGAAGCCCTCGACAAGGCCGTTGACGATGCACTGGCCGCCGCTGCCTTTGCAAAGCCCGACGAAGCGGAAGGTATCTCCGACGAAGTAGTCACCGCCAGCTTTGAAAAAGGCCCCAAAGTGCCGGACAGAGATGCGCTGTATTCCGCCATGCGGACGTTTGTCGACGATGTTAAAAGAGATTATCCCAAAATCAGCTTCGATTCCATCAGCACCGAGCACGTGGCTTCCGAAGTCGTATACCAGAACACAAACGGCGTCTGTCTTACCAACAGCAATGGCGTAAACGGATACGGTGCTATGTTCATGGCCGTTGAAAACGGCAAAAGCTCTTCCTTTAACTATTTCGGAGAGACATTTACCGATTTCCAGCAGCCGTTAATCGAGCGCGGTTTGGCCCGCACGATTTTGTCGGAAACCGAGCGTCAGATTGAAACGAGAAACCTAGAGGGGAAATTTGAAGGCGATATCTTGATTCCGCCTAACTGCTTGGACGTATTTTTATATTACCTGCAGCAGAATTTCCTGTCTGATATGGTGCATATCGAAGGCACCAGCCTTTGGAAAGATGCCTTAAACACCGTTGTGGCCGTTCCCGAGCTGACGTTTGCCTGCCGGCCGAGAGATGAGCGGCTGGCCGCAAACCAGCCCTTCACCGGTGACGGGTATATTGCGCAGAATATGAATATCATCGAAAACGGCGTTTTAAAGAATTTTACCCTTTCCCGCTATGGCGCGGCCAAAACGGGGAAGGCTCGTTCCGCCAACACGGGCGGCTATTATGTCGTAGAACCCGGTACGAAGACCAAGGAGGAACTGCTTGCCTCCATCCCCAAGGGTCTGCTTTTGAACCGTTTTTCCGGCGGCAGCCCCGGCACCAACGGCGATTTTACGGGGGTTGCCAAAAACAGCTTCCTAATTGAAAACGGCAAAGTGACCGACGCGGTCAGCGAGGTTATGGTTTCCGGAAACTTGGCAACCATGCTGAAAAACATTACAGGTATTTCCGTCGAAACAATCAACGACGGCAACAGCATCCTGCCTTGGATCAAGGTTTCGGGAATTGTCATTTCCGGTAAATAATGAACAAAGGAGTGGACAGGGGGAGGTTTCCCCCTGTCCTATAGGTGATTCTATGCATCCCATTAAAACATTGCTTGAAAGCCGCCGGCACGGGAAAAAAACGGGGATTTATTCGGCCTGCACGGCCAGCCCCGAGGTGATTTTTGCCGTTTGCGAAGCGGCGAAGGAATCAAATACCTTGGCTTTGGTGGAAGCCACCGCCAACCAAGTCAACCAATTTGGCGGATATACGGGTATGCGCCCGGCAGACTATGCCGCTTTTGTTAAAGAAATTGCCAAAGAGGCCGGCTTGCCTTTGGACCGGCTTGTGTTAGGCGGCGACCATCTAGGTCCCTTAACTTGGCAGAACCTGCCCGAGGTCGAGGCCATGGCCAACGCCCGGGAGTTAATTGCTCAGTATGTAGCTGCCGGATTTACGAAAATCCACATTGACACGTCCATGCGGCTGGCAGACGACGATAAGAATGCCCGCCTGTCCGATGCTGTCATTGCAAGGCGGGGCGCAGAACTGGCCGCTGTGGCCGAGGCCGCCTTTGTGAAACTCACTGAACAGAATCCCAACGCTGTGCATCCCATCTACTGTATCGGAAGCGAGGTTCCCATTCCCGGCGGTGCACAGGAGCATGAGGGAATTTCCGTTACCAGCCCCGCCGACTTCAAAGCTTCGGTGCAGGCGTTTTATGATGCCTTTGAAGCCGCCGGTGTTCTCTCGGCGTGGCCCTATGTAACCGGCGTGGTGGTACAGCCGGGCGTGGAGTTTGGCGATGACAACGTAGACGAGTATAACCGGGAAGCCGCCAAAGAGCTTACCAAAGCGCTGGCAGAGTTTCCAAGTATGGTGTTTGAAGGTCATTCCACCGACTATCAGACTAAATATAAACTAAAAGAACTGGTGGAGGACGGGGTTGCCATTTTAAAGGTCGGGCCGGGGCTTACCTTCGCTCTGCGCGAGGGATATTTTGCCTTAGAACACATAGAACAGGCTCTTCTGCCCCAGTATCCTGCCCTTACGCCTTCCTGCTATGCCGAAACTTTAGACCGTGTCATGGTCGAAGATCCCGGCAACTGGGCAAAATACTACCACGGCACCAAAGCAGAACAGGATTTTAAGCGAAAATACAGCTTTTCAGACCGTTGCCGTTACTACTTCCCCCAGGAAGAAGTGAAAAAAGCGGCGGAAAGGCTTCTTTCCAATTTGGAAGCCATGCGTATCCCCTTGTCACTTCTCAGCCAATATATGCCCATCCAGTATATCCGTGTCAGGGAGGGCAAGCTGCCCCTTACGCCTCGTGCGCTACTGTTAGACCGGGTAAAACACTGCATTGAAGACTATCTGTTTGCAGTAACCGATTAAGCGGGGTTCATAGGGGGGGCCTTTTATGCAAAGGAAAAGGGAAAGAACACTTTCCAAGTGGCGCGCGCAAGTTTTGGGACTGACGGAAAACACGTCTAGGCTTGGCAAGGAATTTACTTTACAGGGCTTCGAGCCTCTGAAAGAAAAATATCGGATGGCCTCGCCGGACGGTCGTATCCACGCTTCCCTCTGGACAGACCAAGGAACACTGTATTACGAGGTCTATCTGCAGGGAACGGCAGTGCTCGCCAAAGCGCCCT
>DUUG01000094.1 GCA_012841675.1 Clostridiales bacterium | reverse complement strand
GCGCCCCTTGGTGCAGCCTTGGAAATCAATCTGATAGTAATCTTGCACCTCGGGACCGTCCGGGTCGATGGCTTCTCCCTGATGCTCAAACTTGTCCAAAGCCTTGGGATCGCAGATAACATCCATATCGGATATGCGGATCGTCCCGCTTTTGGCGGCGTTTTCTACGTATTCCAAAAACAGGATGTTGTCAAAAATAGCCGGAATGGGAAACGTTTCGTCAAACCGATAGAGAATGCGCCGCCAACCCTTCCAATTGAGCAAAAAAGAGTTCACACTATAGACCGACGCCTTGTCCCTTGAGTTTATTTTCATAAACAAACGGTTCCCCGACCCGTCTCCGTAGATCCAGACGGCAACGCCCAGCGGCCTTGGCGCATCGATGCGCCGACGCTTACGGTCTTTGCAAACGGCGGGATAATACTTGGGTGTGCGTCGAAAATCATACGAAAGCCGCAGTGCCGGACGTCGTTTCCGAAGATAAGTCGGTTTTGTTTCAAAACCTGCCTCTAAAAACCGGTCGTATCGCGGGAAAACAAAATCGGGCTCGTCCAGTCTGTATAGGGGGTACTCCGGCTGCATACCCTTTCTGGTGCAAAAAATGGGTACAACGGCACTTTGCCCCCGGTCAAACTCGGCAGACAGAACGGTATATTCTTCGTCCGGACACAAAGCAAGAAACGACGGCAAGATCGTAAGCGTTTCCCCGTCAAAGGTATAATCTGTTTCGGGCGTCAGTGGTTCCCCAATTCCCTCGAAATGGTATCCCCGGTGGACGGATAAAAGCGTATTTCCCCGCAAAGTAAGCGATACTGCCATAGGCCTTGGATTGTTTTTGTCAAATATAAGGTTCTTTTCTTCAACTAACGTGTCAAAGTAGCGGACGCGACCCGTCCTTTTTTTCTTCACTACCCCATCACCGCCGCTAATTTTTTCCCTCCCATCAGATGGAAGTGCAAGTGGTGCACGGTTTGTCCGCCGTTTTCTCCCACATTGGTCACAACCCGGAAACCATCCTCCAACGAAAGCAGACCTGCCACCTTCGGAACCGCAAGCAGCAGCTTAGACGCCACTTCCGCATGTTCTTCCGCTACATGTGCGGCAGACGGAATATGCTGTTTGGGGATAACTAAAACGTGTACGGGGGTTTGGGGGGCCACATCGTGGAACGCAAGGCAAAACTCGTCTTCATAGACAACTTTGGCAGGAATTTCTCCGGCGGCAATTTTGCAAAAAATGCAGTCCATAGTAAGCTCCTTTCTCTATCTATGAGAGAAAGAGGGAGGTTTTTGCCTCCCCCTTTCTCCGGGGATTATTTCCCTTCGTTTGCGTAGTAATTCATCAAAGCACCGGCCAGCAGAATGCTCCGCTCTGCTTCCGTCAGCGAATCCATAGTAAGAGAAATGGGCTGCACTTTTTCCCCTTCTCCCTTAACAAGCAAGGCAAACAGCTCGCTTTCGCCTTCTTCCAGCGCCTTTTTCACGCCGGGCAAATACAGGTAATCTCCCACCTCAAACAGCTTGTAATCGTCCGGATTTTCCAGCCGCAAAGGCAGCATACCCCAGTTAATGAGGTTGGAACGGTACCGCTTAGTGGCATATTCCACCACCACATTGGCGCCGCCGCCTAAAACACGCTGGCAGGATGCCGCCTGCTCGCGGGCAGAGCCGTCGCCGGGCTTGACGGCAAAGATAACGCTCTTATAAAGCGTGTTTTCCGCTTCAAATCCGGGCAAAAGCTCGGTAATATGGGCCAGTGTTTCGATATCCGTGGCGGCCACTTCCTTGGCCCGGCCCACATAGCCGGGATCCTTTCTGGAAAGGGTAAACTCGGAAAGGCGCACGGGATTGGAACGGTAGGACGATGTTTCGCCCGAAGGAATCAGCTCGTCGGTGGTGGTAACCGGGTCGTGGATTACCGAGGCGAATTTCAGAAGCATACTGTCCTTCATGGCCGGCATGACGGGCCAATCGGTAATGTTCGGCCCCGAAACAAGGGGCTCTTCCGGCAGGGGTTTTCCAACGCCCACATACGTCCGTTTTTCGTAGATGCCGGGATCGTAGGTGTAGGGCGTGTCGTTTTCGGGAATGGCAAACTCTGTTGCCGGGGTAAGTCGGCCGTTGTTGGCCGCCGTAGCCGCCACAGAACGGGCATCCATAAGGGCGACAAACGCCGTCTGCCCTTCGCCGGGCTTAGAGCCTTCCCGGCTGGGGAAGTTTCTCGTCGTATGGCGAACGGAAAGCTGCCCGTTGGCCGGCACGTCGCCTGCGCCGAAGCAGGGGCCGCAGAAGGCGGTTTTCATCATGGCACCCGCTGCCGTAAGCCTTGTGGCGGCACCGTTTTTCAAGAGCGCCATGAAAATAGGCTGGCTGGCCGGGTAGGCAGAAAGGGTAAATCCGCCGCTTCCCGCCGTTCTGTTTTCCAAAATATCCGCCGCGGCCATCAGGTTGTTGTACATACCGCCGGCGCATCCGGCAATAATGCCCTGATCCACGTATAAAACGCCGTTTTTAATCTTGCTAAGCAGGCCACTGGCATCCAGTCCGATTTCCGAGGCTTCCTTTTCCACCGTGCGCAGAATATCGCCGGGATTGGCTACCAGTTCCTCGATGGGGTAGACATTGCTCGGATGGAACGGCAAAGCAATCATGGGACGGATCTTGGAAAGATCTAGATCTAACGCGCTGTCGTAGAGAGCGCCTTCCTCCGGCGACAAGGTTTTATAGTCGTCGGGGCGGCCGTGGAGGGCAAGCCATTCCTCCACCTTGCCGTCGGTGGCCCAAATGGAACCAAGGCAGGTCGTCTCCGTGGTCATAACGTCAATGCCGATGCGGTAGTCCACCGAAAGGTTGGCCACGCCGGGGCCGAAGAATTCCACAATTTTATTTTTGAAAAACCCGTTTTTAAACGTGGCACCGATAAGTGCAAGTGCTACGTCCTGCGGGCCGACGCCGGGGGCAGGGGCACCGTGGACGTACACGCCCACCACTTCGGGATAGTCAATATCGTAAGTGCGGCCTAATAGCTGCTTGGCAAGCTCGGGCCCGCCTTCGCCAATGGCAATACAGCCCAAAGCGCCGTATCTCGTATGGCTGTCAGAGCCTAGGATCATTGTGCCGCAGCCGGCGTACATTTCGCGCATAAACTGGTGAATAACGGCCACATGGGCGGGCACAAACACGCCGCCATACTTTTTTGCGGCGGAATAACCGAACACGTGGTCGTCCTCGTTGATGGTTCCGCCCACAGCGCACAGGCTGTTATGGCAGTTGGTAAGCACATAGGGCAGCGGGAATTCCTGCATGCCGCTGGCTCGCGCCGTCTGGATAATACCGACATAGGTAATATCGTGGGAGGTCAAAGCGTCGAATTTGATATTCAGCTTTTTATCGTCGCCGGAGACGTTGTGTGCCTTTAAAATGCCTGCCGCAATCGTCTTATCTCGATTGCCCCGGCCGTCGTCTTCGACCAGTTTGCCATTCTGATAGCGCATGGGTTGTTTATACAGTTGAATCAAGGCAATTCCCTTCTTTCTGACATATTTTACAGAAAACCTGCGGCAAAAATAAAGTCAAAATAATTATTTTATCATCTTTTCCAAAAGGGCAGGAACCGCAGAGAGGGCTTCCTTCTTTTTGGAAAGCTCTTTGCCGCCGGCTAACGCGCTGTCGGGGCGGCCGCCGCCGTTGCCGCCGGTAAGGGAGGCTACGGCTTTGACCAACTGGCCGGCGTGCACGCCTTTTTGAATGGCGGCTTTTGTCGCAACAGCCAAAAATTGCAGCTTTTCGCCGTTTTCTAACGAGAATACGGCCGCAAGGGCTTCATTTCTCGATTTTAATTCATCCCCTAAACGGCGCAGAATATCCAGCGAAAGCCCGGTCAGTTCGATAGTTGCAAGGTTTACGCCCTGGATGTCTTTTACATTGGCCAGCGCTTCGGAAACTGTTCCCTTTGCGCCCTGCACGGCCAAAGCTTCCTTTTCCTTCAAAGCGGTGCGAAGCTCGGTGTTTAACTGGGTCACACGGCGCACCAGCTCGCCCGGGGCAATCTTCAAGGCCTCTGCCGCCTGGGACAATTGGCTTTGCGCTTCGTTCAGAAGGGTCAAAACCCCCGTTCCGGTGACCGCTTCCATCCGGCGAACACCGGCTGCCACAGAGCTTTCGCTTACAATGCGGAACACGCCTGCTTTTGCCGTATTGTCCAGGTGTGTGCCGCCGCAAAGCTCGGCAGAAAAATCGCCCATGCGCACAACGCGAACCATATCGCCGTATTTTTCGCCAAACAGTGCCATAACGCCCTGTTCTTTGGCCTGCTCTAAAGACATTTCGCTGCAGGAAACGGCAAGCCCTTCTAAAATCTGCTCGTTAACCATCTGCTCAACTTTTGCAATTTCTTCGGGCTTCATGGCTTCAAAGTGGGAGAAGTCAAAGCGAAGCCGGTCCGGTTCCACAAGAGAGCCCGCCTGCTGGACATGGGCGCCCAGAACATCCTGCAAAGTCTTATGCAGAAGGTGGGTGGCCGAGTGGGCACGGGCAATGGCCTTCCGACGGGCAGTGTCAATCCGCGCCGTAACCGTTTCTCCTAAGCTAAAGGAGCCGCTTTGCACCGTACCAAAATGGAGATGCTGACCGCCGGCGGCTTTTTTGACTTCCGAAACGACAAATACAGCGCCGTTCTCGCTTTCAATGGTACCGTGGTCGCTGGTCTGACCGCCGCTTTCGGCATAGAACGGCGTTTGATCGAGAAGGAGAATTGCCGTTTCACCCGTTTCCATGTGGCCGCGCTCTTCCCCGTCTGCCAAAATGTGGACAATGGAAGCTTTGGCTTCCGTTTCCGTATAGCCGACAAATTTGGTTTCGCCCAGCTCCTCTGTGGTTTCCTCTACGGCCCAGCCGAAATCGCCGGCGGCAGAACGGGCCGTTCTGGCTCGCATGCGCTGTTCGTTCATGCACTCATCAAAGCCTGCGCGGTCCAGCTTCAGCCCACGCTCTTCCAAAAGCTCCTCTGTTAAATCAATCGGAAAGCCAAAGGTATCGTATAGACGGAAGGCTTCGCTGCCGGGGAACGTGCCATTGGCACCGCCGTTGGCCCCCTCCTCCGACGCAAGCAGGGCTTCGATTTTCTCGTTTAAAAGGGCCAAACCGGCATCAATGG
>DUUG01000093.1 GCA_012841675.1 Clostridiales bacterium | reverse complement strand
CCCGGTGAACTCTGCGGATACTATAGGTATTCGCCCGATATTTTCGAAAGACAAGATTGTAAGCCTTCTTGCTGATGTATCAAGCGAAGAAATTGAGCAGGACGCCAACTGGAACAAGCGGTTCCGGGAAAATATGGATAAGGTGAAAAGCGGCGACCTGACCCAGGTAGGGAGTGTCATAAAAGCGCTTACTCTGAGAGACCGTGACCGCGGCCTTTCCACCGGAGAGCGTAAGCTATTGCATGCCGCCAAACAGATTTTTGCTTCCGAGCTAGAATTGGCAGCCGGCATATCCTATGAGGAAGCCGAGACCATGGTGGATCAGGCCATATGCGCATAGCACGGAGGATTGCATGGAAAGGGAAACAATTCCTTTTGTAGATGTTATATTGCCTGCGGCCGGCCGGTCGTCGCGCATGGGCGGCGTGGATAAACTCCTGTTGCAATTGGAGGGCGAGCCGGTTCTCTTGCGTACGGCCAAGATATTTGATAAATTTTTATCAAACCGCCGGATTATCATTGTTACATCTAGGGAAAATTACAGCGAAGTATCGACGCTGGTGGAACATACCTGTTGGCAGGGCGAGGCACCTGTAATATGCCTAGGAGGGGCTACGCGGCAGGAATCTGTATTTGCAGCACTGCCTCATTTAAGCGGGAAAAACGGATTGGTGGCCGTGCACGATGCGGCAAGGCCCTTTCTGGAAGAAAACGATCTTTTGGCCGTTTTATCCGCGGCAAAGCAAACAAATGCGGCTTTCTTATGCACAAAAATGCATGAAACCGTACATTGCCTAGATAATAACGTGGCCGTATCTACCTTACACCGCGAAACCCTCGTTTCCGCACAGACGCCGCAAGTATTTTCGGCGTCTCTGTTTCTTGAAATGGCGGAATTTGCGCCCACCGGCGCTTTTACGGACGAATGCTCTATTGCCTTGGCAATGGGAATTTCGTGTACGCCGGTGTTTGGCTCAAGGCGAAACCGAAAGCTTACCACAAGAGAGGATTTGCCCATGGAAACGACGAAAAACTTCACCATCGGTCAAGGCTATGATGTACACCGGTTGGTGGAAGGGCGCAAGCTGATTATCGGCGGAGTGGAAATTCCCTTTGAAAAGGGTTTGCTCGGTCATAGCGATGCAGATGTTTTGGCACATGCCGTAACCGACAGTTTATTAGGCGCTGCTGCCATGGGCGATATCGGCACACTCTTTCCCGATACAGATCCGGCTTATAAAGGGGCCGATAGTATGGCTCTTTTAAAAAAAGTCGTAGGGCTGATTTCTATAAGGGGTTTTTCCATCGGAAATATTGACGCTACTGTTATTGCCCAAAGTCCGAAGCTGTCGCCTTTCCGGGATGCCATTGTTAAGAGCATGTGTAAGGCAATGGGGATTAGGGAAAACCAGTTTAATTTTAAAGCCAAAACCGAAGAGGGGCTTGGCTTTACCGGTGCGGGTGAGGGCATCTCCGCACAGGCGTTGGCACTTCTTTATAAAAACAGTACAACTATGTGATAGAAGGTGCTTTGTATGAAAACAATAAAAGTCGGTATTGTTGGCGCGCGCGGAAGATCCACTCTAGCCGGGTTTCGGGCAATCGAAGGGGTTGAAGTAACGGCTATTTGCGACCTAAACGAAGAAGTTCTCAACCAAATAGGAGATATGGCGAATATACCAAAACGCTATCGCGTGTATGAAGACATGCTGGAAAGCGATATTGACGCGGTTGTTATCGCAACGCCCATGCAGCTTCATGTCCCGCAGGCTGTTGCCGCTATGGAAGCCGGCAAGCACGTTCTGTCAGAAGTGACCGCCGGAGTCACTATGGATGAGCTTTGGTGGCTAATTGAAGCCAAGGAAAAATACAACGTAACATACATGATGGCGGAGAATTATTGCTACACGCCGGCAGTACAATTGGTCGGTGCATTGCGCCGGGCGGGTCTGTTTGGCGAACCGTTTTATGCGGAAGGCGAGTATCTCCATGATATTTCACATTTGGCCGTATACAACAACGGCAAGACCTCTTGGAGAAGCTATTGGCAGCTTGGCAAGCGGGGCAGTTTTTATCCGACTCATTCCCTAGGTCCCGTCATGCACTGGTTTATTGGCGACAGAATCGCGGAAATCTCCTGCTTTGGCACCGGAGGGCAATTTTTCAGGCCGGAGCTTCGGCAGGATGAGCTGACGGTGACTATGTGCCAAATGGCAAGCGGCGCTTTGGCGAAAATTACCGTTGCCTGCAAAGCGCCCCGTCCCCACAATATGCATGCCTATCTGCTGCAGGGGACAAAGGGCTGCTATGAGGCGCCCCGGGGCTTAGGAGACGACCATAAAATCTGGCTGGAGGGATTTGGCGATCCCGACAAGGTGGAATGGCAAAGCCTTTGGAATTTTAAAGAGTATCTGCCCGAGAGATATAAAAATCCACCCAAGGAAGCGGAAAAAGCCGGACATCAGGGCGGCGACTATTTCCTTGTACAAGACTTTATTGATGCCATCCGCACCGGGGAAGAGCCCTTCTGCAACGTCTACCGGGCCGCTGAGTGGACGGCAGTAGGTCTGCTAAGCGAGATTTCTGTGCAAAACGGCGGCAGGGCCGTGTCCGTTCCGAACTTCCGGAAAAACATGCCCCGTGGGGAAAAAATCGTTCGTTTGTAAGGAGTTTCCATGATTGACAAAAGCATACCCTATATTGGTGTTTTGATGGTCTGTCCTAAGCCTGCTACTTATGAAGCAAAGCTTCCGGACGGATATACGATTGTAGGTTATAAACCCGGCATGGAGGCAGACTGGGCAGAGCTTCAGTTTGCCTCCGGGCATACGGAAACCATAGAGAAGGCCGAGGCAATCTTTGCAGGGGAGTTTATTATAAGGCCCGATTTGCTGCCTTCCCGCTGTCTTTTTGTGCTGGATCCCAACGGAAAAGCCGCAGCCACCGCAGCCCTTTGGGAAGGAAACCACCTAGGCGCTCTCATGCCGCGTGTGCATTGGGTTTGCACACGGCCGGAGGAGCGGAGAAAAGGTCTGGCCATGGCGCTGATGGCAAACTTAATGACATTGGCCGCAGAGATGGGCGACCCGGCCTATCTGACGACGCAAACGCAAAGCTGGCCGGCCATCGGCATGTATTTAAAGTTCGGCTTTGAACCTTATATGGGGGAGAAACCGGCGGGCTGGAAAGCGCAAAGCGGTGATTTTAACGAAGAAAACCAACGGGCCTGGCAGTTGATTTTTGAAAAACTACGTCTAACGTAAGCTTCTGCCGGAGTATTTTATCGACAGGGAGGTATCTTGTGAAACTAGATCCTAAATTTGCAGAGATTACGCCAAAACTAAAAGAACTGGCTGCCTTGTGCCGCAAAAATGACTGGATCAACCCGGAATTATACACTAAGTATGATGTAAAGCGCGGTCTGCGAGACATCAACGGGCGAGGCGTCTTGGCCGGCCTGACGGAGATTTCCGAGGTTCGCTCTATGAAGATCGTTGACGGAGAACGTGTGCCTTGCGAAGGGAAGCTCTTTTACCGCGGCTATGATGTGGAAGCATTGGTGGAGGTATTTCGCCGGGAAAAGCGTTTCGGCTTTGAGGAATCCACATATCTGCTGTTGTTTGGCGAACTGCCCAACAAACAGCAGTTGGATGAGTTTTGTGACTTGTTAAGCCAGTACCGCACCTTGCCGACTAACTTTGTTCGCGATATTATCCTAAAAGCGCCTAGCCGCGATATGATGAACACGCTGGCTAGAAGCGTTTTAACCTTGTATGCTTACGATGCCAAGGGCGATGACACCTCGCCGGAGAACGTCCTTCGCCAGTGTTTGCAGCTAATTGCCCTGTTTCCGATGCTTTCTGTGTATGCATACCAGGCTTTCCGCCATTACCATGACGGGCAAAGCCTTTTTATCCATGTACCGGATTCGACTCTCTCCACAGCGGAAAATATTTTACACTTGCTTCGTCCGGACAGTAAATATACGGCATTGGAAGCCGAAGTGCTGGATATTGCGCTTGTGCTCCACGCCGAGCACGGCGGCGGCAACAACTCTACCTTTGCCACCCATGTGATTACCTCCTCGGGTACGGATACGTATTCGACCATAGCGGCGGCGCTTGGTTCCCTAAAGGGTCCGCGCCATGGCGGTGCCAACCTGCGTGTCATCCAAATGATTGAGGATATGAAACAGCAGGTGAAAGACTGGACGGATGACGAGGAGGTCGCGGGGTATCTGACCAAGCTCTTGCACAAGGAGGCCTTCGACCGTTCTGGTTTGATTTACGGCATGGGCCATGCAGTCTACTCCATTTCCGACCCCAGGGCAAAGGTTTTCCGGAAATTTGTCCAAGAGCTGTCTGCCGAAAAGCAAAAAGATGCGGAATTTGCCCTGTATGCGAAGGTAGAAGAGCTGGCGCCGAAAATCATTGCCAAAGAGAGAAAAATCTACAAGGGCGTCAGCGCCAACGTCGATTTTTACAGCGGGTTTGCGTATAGCCTCTTAGATCTTCCTATGGAGCTTTACACGCCGATATTTGCGATTGCTCGCATTGCCGGCTGGAGCGCACATAGGCTGGAGGAGATTATCAACAACGGAAAGATTATCCGCCCGGCGTATAAGAGCATTTCAACGGAACGCCCGTATATTAGCCTGGCTGATAGAAATGCAGACTGATACTGCCATTTAGTACAAAACCGCAGGAATAAGGAGCACATCTTGCATGAGAATTGATGAAAACAAACTGCTTTCCCGTT
>DUUG01000092.1 GCA_012841675.1 Clostridiales bacterium | reverse complement strand
TAAATTCACAGTTTTTCAGATTTTCGCAAGCGTAGTATTTGTTGCCCTTTTTCGACTTGCGTTCTAAAACCTTTCCGCCGCATCTGGGGCAGATACCCGGCGTATTCTGGGCCATGGGCTTGGTGTTTTTGCATTCTGGATAGTTGGGACAGGCCAGGAATTTTCCAAACCGGCCGGATTTGACAATCATGTTGGTGCCGCAGAGTTCGCAGATCACATCCGTAACCGTATCGGGTGCTTTCAGCGTTACTTCGGCCAGGTCAATTTCCGCCTGTTCCAAATCTCTGGCAAAGTCCCTGTAAAACTCGCCGACGATGTTTCGCCATTCCATTTCCCCTTCGGCGATTTTATCCAGCTGTTCCTCCATGCGGGCGGTAAACGTCACATCTATGATGTCGACAAATTTATCCTTCATCAAATCGGTGACAATTTCGCCAAGGGGCGTGGCTTTTAGCGACCGCCCCTCTTTTTCCACGTATTCTCTTTCTAAAATAGTGCTGATTGTAGGGGCATACGTGGAAGGACGGCCGATGTTCTTTTCTTCCATGGCTTGGATAAGCGACGCCTCCGTATAGCGCGGCGGCGGCTGGGTAAACTTCTGCTCGCCCACAATGCCCTTATTGATAAGCTTCTGGCCTTCTTCCAATCTTGGCAAGGAGGCTTCTTTGTTTTCCTCGGTTACAACTTCGGTGCTTTCTTCATACAATGCCGTAAAGCCTGCAAATTTCAAGGTGCGTCCCGTCGCCCGGAACAAGTGGCCCCCCGCGTCAATATCCAGCGAAACCGTATCGTAGACGGCCGGCTTCATCTGGCAGGCAATAAAACGCTCCCAAATAAGCTTGTAAAGCTTCCAATGGTCGGGAGACAAATCGTTTTTCACGCTGTCGGGCGTAATGCTCACGTTGGTGGGGCGAATGGCCTCATGGGCGTCTTGAGCAGCGTTCTTTCCTCTATATTGACGAGGTTCTTCCGGCAGATACTCTGCACCAAAGCGGTCGTCGATATAGGTTCTGGCCTCCCCGACAATATCCGCCGAAAGGCGGAGAGAATCGGTTCGCATATAGGTAATTAAACCCACGGCACCGTGGCCCGTCACGTTGACGCCCTCGTATAAATCCTGTGCCAGCTTCATGGTTTTCCTCGACGAGAAGGAAAACCGGCGGGAAGCGTCCTGCTGCAGGGTGGAGGTGATAAACGGCGGGGCGGGCTGACGCTGACGCGTGCCCTTTTTGATTTTTTGAAGCAAAGGAGTAGCGTTTTTTACACTATCCAAAATAGCGTCGGCCGTTTCTTTGTCGGGCACGCTCAGTTTTTTCCCCGTTTCCAAATCGCCGTGGTAATGGGCGACGAAAACCTCCTCCGGCCGGTCATCCGGCGCAACGGTTAAATCCAAATTCCAATATTCTTCCGGTACAAAATCGCGGATTTCCCGTTCCCGGTCGACTACAAGCCTTGTGACAACCGACTGCACACGCCCGGCGGAAAGCCCTCTCCGCACTTTTTTCCAAAGCAAAGGGGACAGCTTATAGCCCACAATCCGGTCCAGCACACGCCGGGCCTGATAGGCGTCTACCAAATCTATATCAATCGTACGCGGAGAATGCATGCCCGCCAATACGGCTTTTTTCGTAATTTCGTTGAAAGTAACCCGGATCTTTTCGTTCAGGTCAAGGCCCAGAAGATGGGCCAAATGCCAGGATATGGCCTCTCCTTCCCGGTCGGGGTCACCGGCTAAAATAACCTCGCTGGCCGACTTAACTCTCTTTTTCAGTTCCTTAATTTGCTTATCCTTACCCCGAATGGGGATATATCTCGGTTCAAAATTGTTTTCAAGATCCACGCCAAGGGTGCTTTTGGGCAAATCCCTCAAATGGCCCATGGAGGAAACAACTTCATATCCTCGGCCTAGATATTTACTGATGGTTTTAATTTTTCCGGGTGATTCGATGATAACAAGCTTCGCCATCGGCATACCAGCCTTTCATTAATTTACAACCCAAATATCTTGCCCGGCCGCTGTGTTACCGTGCCGGCAAGTTCCAGTAGTGTCAACGCGGAAGTAACCTCCGCCGTAAGCAGCTCCGGCTCTGTCTTCTGAAGATGTGCCACCTCTTCCAAAATATCGTCCAAGGCCATAGGCCCGTTTTCCTTCAGAAGATCGCATATGGTCTGCTGCAAGGAATCGTCGGTGGCAAACAACTCTTTTTCCTGTGCCTGCCTGTTTTTTTGCGCGGCTTTTGCCGTTTCTCTCGGCGGTTCGGCCTCGGCGGCCACCAAATCCAGCCGGTTTCCAAACTGCGGCGACAGATTGGCCAAAACATCGCTTCCGCTCATGTAAAGCTGGGCGCCCTGTTGTATCAGGCGGTTGCAGCCTCGTCCTGTGGGGCTGTCCAGATTGGAAGGTACGGCAAACACGTCCCGCCCCTGGGAAAGAGCGTGCTCGGCGGTAATCAAAGCCCCGCTTCTCTCCGGCGCTTCCGCCACCACCACGGCATGACACAGGCCGCTTATAATCCGGTTCCGGCGGGGAAAGCTCTGCTTGGTAATAGAGGTTCTCGGCGGGCATTCGGATATAAGCGCGCCTTGCTTGGCAATTTCTTCGTATAATGGGCGGTTTTCCTCGGGATAGCAAACGTCCACCCCGCCACCAAGTACCGCAACGGTGGGCTTGCTTGCTAAAAGTGCCCCTTTTGCCGCCGCCCCGTCACAGCCT
>DUUG01000091.1 GCA_012841675.1 Clostridiales bacterium | reverse complement strand
TCGATGAATCTTTACTTTTCGGCTTACTTGTCGATGAGGGAGATGAGTGGATAGATTACCATGGAGAAGCAGGTCGTGATAAATATATTAAGGCACTTGAAACTAGCACAACATATATAGCTTGTGATGAATCTCTTGTGTGTGGCTTTGTACGCTGCCGAGAAGATGACGGTTTTGGCGTTTATGTATATGATTTGCTCGTAAGAAAAACACATCGGGGAAGGCAAATTGGGAAAAGACTAATTGAACGGGTATGCCAAGACTTTCCGGACCAGTCAGTCTATGTAATGAGTGATGTAGACTCATATTACGAAAAGCTCGGATATCACAGAGAGGGATCGATATTTAAAGTCAAAGCATAATTTTAAAATAGCCTATGAACTCGTTGAGATCAATTGTGACCTTTAACTGAAGAAAATAAGTGGAGAGGATATATAATGAATATTACTTTACTAAGCCTTTGGACATTGAATGAAAATACATAAAGGATGAGATTACATAATATATCAGCCTGACTATAAGATTTCTATTATCTCTTTTTGTATCGAACATTACTAATATTTATTATTACAATGACAGCATTCCTGCAATAAAGGAAAAAAATCAGTCTTCATAAATCTTTTTATTCACGGTCGACATGCCGAAGTCGCTATAATCAAAGCCTCCGAGGAACTAGTAAAAAAAGCAAGTAATTAATAATAATAGTAGTATGCTGATAAATCAAACTGATGGGATCGTTGGAATTAAGGATGAGGGCTTACTAGAATCAGCATTAAATGCACCATTTATAAATAAATTATGATATAATTAGTCTATAATGTATCGTTAAATAAGTTCCATAAAGTCCGTTTTTAATAGTCAAGTGATCGGGTTAGATGTTATAGCCCAAAAACATACAACTTAAGAAAGGTGAAAATTATGGATAATGCATATCAATGGGTGACGGTCTACGAGGTACTCGCCGATACGCTTGATATAAATCATTTTGATCCGTCCCGGTTTACCGGTAATCCTACTCTTGGTGTCGGGACGTTATTAATTGCTGGGGCTAACATGGTTTGGAGGTTGACGGACGGCTTTTACAAATGCATAACAAAGATGGAACCTCCGTTGAGCTGGAGAATATAAAATGAACGGACATAATTTATTAAATCCCCGCAGGATTTCTATTGCGGCATTTTCATTTTCCTTTGCGTATCTGCTCTCTTTTCTGTTTGAGGGACAGGTTCTGTATGGCCTGCTAGAAATGTATGGGATAAATGCTTCTGCTTACATATTGGCTGCTATCATTGCACACTTTGTGGGGCTTCTCACCTGCGGTCTGTTCGCCAGGTCCCGGGAGGCAGCCAAAAGCATGATGCTGGGCGGTATGGGCTTATGTCTTGTTGCCACCATACCCTTCTTTTTTGCTCCC
This sequence comes from Clostridiales bacterium, assembly GCA_012841675.1. Lineage (GTDB taxonomy): Bacteria > Bacillota > Clostridia > Oscillospirales > QAMX01 > DUUG01. The sequence goes on along the minus strand of DUUG01000091.1, from coordinate 4,334 downwards.
TCCTATCTATGGTTGGGAGGATTGATTATCAGCGCATACTTTAGTGGTTGCACGGTGGCGGCATGGGGTTTTTTTCTAAGAGCCTTTACGCCCAAGAACGAGCGCTTTAAATCCTGCGCGGATGTTCTGATTTATTCCAATCTGTTGATGATTGCAGTCAACGTGGTTGCCATGAATCACTCGCCTTTTATCGGATTAAGCCTTGCTATGCTTTGCCTTGTGATTGGTATAGCCTTCATTTGGATGTTGCCGGTGGGGCAGGAAAATGAGCTGAACAAAATATTTGAAAACAAGACGCATGGCAGCATTAAAAACCCACTATTATTACTGTGTCTTTTTGTCTTTATCATCACAATTAATTCCGGACTGATGTATCAGGTCATCAACCCTGCATTTGAGCATCTAACGGGACTGGTGAGTTGGTATTGGGCCGTACCTTATATCGTGGCGCTTGCTATTATGCGCAACCTCCCAGTGAAAGCAAAGCGTTCCAGAATTCTATATATTGGAATGGCAATGATTATAGGAGCGTTCATTAGCTTTATGTTGTTAGGTCGAAACACTTTCGACTATCTGATTGTGGATACGCTGATGCTTGGTGCTTGCGGTATTTTTGACCTGTTTTGGTGGAGCATTCTCGGAGAAATGCTGGATTATAGCGACAACCCGGCGCAAACCTTTGGTATTGGACTTTCTGCCAATGTATTTGGCGTCCTTTGTGGAGGCGTTTTGGGAATAGCCGTAACATCTATTGGGCTTCCCAGTGCGGAGATTGCAGTGATTGCTCTTACTGTAGTTTGTGTAACACTGGTTATGCTACCGCCACTGAACAACCAGCTTGTTTTACTGTTGAAAAACCATGTCTACCTTGCTGCTTATGAAAATATGAGTCAGGCACAACAAACGGATATTGTTAGTCAAATTAAAACTCTTGATCCGCTGACTGTCCGAGAGCAGGAGGTATTGCAACTGATCCTTTCAGGCAAATCCAACCGTGAAATAGCCGGGGATTTGCTTATCAGTGAGAGTACTGTAAAAACACATGTAAGGAACATTTTCTCAAAATATGATGTAGGTAGTCGAGCAGAACTCATAAGCATCCTACTAAAGTATCAAAGGGTAGAATGATACATAAAATTACATAAATACAGGGTTTAATTGGCCTCTCATACTAAAGTATGAGGGGCTTTTTTCTTTAAAATCATCCTTTAGAACGATGATTTTTCAGGCATCTTTCCCTAAAATTTATGCTGGAGGGGGTATGGCGCAAATGAAATTAATCCGCAAGCGACGCAATGGATATGCCTTATTGTTCGCAGCCAGTATTTGTTTGGCAGTGTGGTTCGGAGTGGCATCTATGTTAGAAGCGGTTTTCGTCTTTGGAGCTGTCAGCTTTATTTCTCTCCTGCTATTGGTGAGGCAGAGCCGTTTGCTCTATGACGCAACACTCATTTGGGATAATCGTATCCTTGTGGTGTCATTTGCTCTCATCTCCATGCCGGATCGCCAAATAAAAAAAGACACAGAGGAAACCGTAGTATCAACCTTTGGTATCCTCATCGGCAGTGAAATATACCGGTGGGGTCTCAACGGGTTACATGGCGTGCGGCTGCACACAGCCGATTTTGATCAGGAACGGATGTACCTGACCTTTGGCGACTCAGCTCAAACCACGAGGGTAGAGTTGTTGCACGGGATAACTCAAAAGCAGACGGTGCTATACGCAGCACAAAAGCTACTTCGTGAAACCGGCGTAAAGGCAGACATCACAGGATGGTAGCATACCAAAAACGCATGATTAATAATAGAAGGAGTGAGTTTAATGGGTAAATTCTGCACAAGCTGCGGCACTGCTCTGAATGAAAGCGCAAAATTTTGTGCTAAGTGCGGAGCCAATGCTTTTCAAAGCGATGAACCTGCACAAATAAGCATGGAGACATCGGAGACCACAGAATCAGAACAGGAAATTTTGAAAACAATGAACAGTACAAAGAAGAGGCTGTCGATAGACCGGGCTTTGGATGAATCTCCACAGCACAGTCGGATAGGTACGAGAGAATTCATTACCGCACATATTCGCCAGTCGTTGACGGTGCTGAAAAACCCTAAACAGATGCTTCCTACTGTTGTGTTGGGGCTTGTCTGGCTAGTACTTGCGTTGCTAGGTTCTTTCGGAATCAATCCACTCCCGGTACGCATTCTCAGCTTCCTTTCCTTTGCACAGGGTGGGATGTTCGGCGGCGTTCTCGGCGCAGCGGGCGGGATTCTCGGCAAGGTGGTGGTTGCTGCCTTTCTAAATGCCGCTATTGTGCCGCTATTTCAGAAAAAAGCGCCCTTTTCGGGGATAAGTGGCGGTATCAAGGGCTTTTTTAGTGGGCTTGCCGTTAAGAGCATAACCGCTGTTGCCCCGCTTTTGGGCGGAGTAGGCGCTTCTTTGCTGATTTATGCATTCATGAATATCTCCCAGTCCATGCAGAACAGCATGGTGGGCATTATCGCCTTTGTAATGCTGCTGCAAAACCTTGGTAGACAGGGCGGGTTTTTATGGGGGCTTGTTTTTTCTGTAGCAAGCAGTCTTTCCAAAGGCAAAACTCCGTCCTACATAGGGGTCACGCGGTTGGTCAGCGGTATGACACTGGGGTTTGGTCTCGGCGTGGCGCTGTCGGCTATGGGTCTGCGCTGGTGTGCATGGCTGGGAACGATGTTGCTAATTGTTGCTTTGGTATTTGCCATTGTTTCGAAAAGCAAAAAGGAGGTGGCTACGGTATGAAAAGGATGAAAAAGAGACTATTTAAGATTCTGACCATGATTTTCTGTTGTGGGTTCCTTTTTCCTATAACAGTTATGGCAGAAGAAGAAATAATCAAAGAACCTATAGCATTGCCGGAAACGATGATAATAACAAAACAATTGTTCAGTGATTCCGGTGAATTGGAACCAGAAAAAATAATAATTGAATCTTACGAAGACGGGCGGTTTTCTTTTGAATATCCGGCCAAAACCGTATCGGATATGCGTGGTTGGGGTGATGATCATTCCATAACATCATTCCGAGTTGAAGGAACAGCCTATTACAGAGTGGACAAGGAAATGGAGCGCAAATTCGGCGCAACCGATAGCAGGTGGATTAAGGGAGAATTTTCGGTACCAGATGCGATTGACTATACCATCCTGTCACCGTCAGTCTCGGAAAGCTATTCCAACATCAGCAAGTTTAGTATTACTCCTTATGTGGGTTCTTTTGAGACAATAAGCTATGACGATGATGACTTGGAACACCAAGTTTTGTTCAAGCTGAAATTTTATTGTACCAGAACCGATACAATTTATGATGTGGAGGGTGGGAGCACAACAACTGAAAATACATACGATGATGAGTGGATTTTTGAAATGAAAACAGTTGGGTTTGTCGACCCATATCCACTAGAGGATACAGATTCTGAAGGAAGTACAGATGGAAATAAGAAAAAGGTAGAACTAAAAGGGGAAATTCGTGATGATGGAGATGGAAAGTACCTTAGAATTTCCTGGGATACGGGAAATTCAAGGAATAATAACCATGCCGGACCGTTGGCCACCATTACCATCAGCACTCTTGCGATTTTGCTGTCCATCCTGTTTGGGAATACGGGTGGGTTTATTCCACCAGCCGCTGCGGGAATAGGCGGAGCACCTTCGCCAACACCTGGGGGAACAGGCGGCTCACCTTCACCAACTTCTGGAGGCGATGATCTGGGCAGATGGATGCGATTTGATGACGACGGAGATATTGAAACAATTGACCCTGTAAATGGACAAAAGCGCATCTTTGTCAACAACGATGACGGCACTTATACTGATCCCGTCAGTGGAGCAACCTACACTCCTGATGAGCTTTCTGAGCAGCTTGAGCACCGCGCAGATCATGCAAAGACCATTAGGCAGGATGAGGCACAGTTCGAAAAGAACGTCCGGGAGGATTCCCTTCGCAAGCAGGACCGCAGCGAGGAGAGCCTCCGGCTCGAAGAGGATCTGCAGCGTGAAAACCAAGAGCGAAGCCGCAGGGAGAAGATTGAGCGTATTGCCACAGATTTGGGAATGAGCGGAGCCAGCGAGGACGAGGTGAGGCAGGAATTACAGCGTCGCTTGGACAGAGACGAGGAGTATCGTCAGAAGATGAATGATTACGCCCAACGGCATGATATGGCCGTCGATGTTTTGGAGGCAACGGTGGATATGGCCGATTACGCCATGTCTGCTGGTGAAGCCCTTGTACCTGGCGGAAAGGTTGTGTCCGCGACTTATAAAGGGATTAAAAATATTGGATCAACTGTGGCCGAAAAGGGCTTGAACAC
>DUUG01000090.1 GCA_012841675.1 Clostridiales bacterium | reverse complement strand
TGGACGTAAACTTTCTCGGCCCCTTTCGCATGAGCAAGGCGGTTTTGCCCGTTATGCGTAAAATCAACGGCGGACGGATTGTAAACGTAGGTTCGGTGGCGGCTTGGGTGCCTATTCCGTTTCAGACTCTGTATTCCGCATCCAAATCGGCCTTGTCGGTTTTGACGGAGGGGCTTGCCATGGAGGCAAAGCCCTTTGGTGTGACCTGTGCCATGGTGGATCCCGGTGACACGAAAACGGAGTTTACCGCCCGAAGACAGCGGACGGTTTCCAGTGCAAGCGTGTATGCCAAGCGGTATGAGGCGTCCCTTGCCCGGATGGAAAAGGACGAGCAGAACGGAACGCCGCCGGAAGTTGTGGCAAAGGCCGTAGTTCGTGTGGCTTTGCAAAAGCGCATGCCCACGCGGAAAGCCGTTGGTTTTGGATATAAAGTCATATGCGTCTTAGCGCGAATCCTGCCAATGCGCCTGAAACGGGCAGTGATCGGCAAGCTGTACGGATAAGAAAGGATGATACCATGCAGTGCATAAGAGCATACGCCAGAGATGAAAGCACCCTCTCGGCGGCTATTTCCAGACTGGAAGAACTGGTTGAAATTCCAAGCGTGTCCAGTGAAGCAGAAGGCCCGCTTCCTTTTGGGAAAGAAAATGCCAAGGTTTTGAACAAAGCACTTGCTATAGGCAAGCAGCTTGGCTTTGAAACGGAAAACCACGATTATTATTGCGGAAGTATCATACTGGGCGGGGAAGGGGAGGAGGAAGTCGGCATTATCTGCCACTTAGATGTGGTTCCCGCCGGAAGCGGCTGGATTTTCCCGCCCTTTGAGCTGACCGAGAAGGACGGGCTTTTAATTGGCCGCGGTACGGACGACAACAAAGGGCCTGCCATAGCGGCCCTTGCCGCCATGGAGTATTTTGCCAAACAAGGCAAAAAGCTTCCGTTTTCGGTGCGGCTGATTTTGGGATGCAATGAAGAAAGCGGCATGGAAGATTTGCCCTATTTCCTGAAAGTTCGGAAAGCGCCCTTCTTCTCCTTTACGCCGGACAGCGTGTATCCCGTATGCAACGGGGAGAAAGGCATTGCCGAGATGGAGCTTGCCCTTGGCCCCGCAGGCGACGAGATCTTGGATATTTCAGGCGGAACGGCTTCCAACGCCGTTGCCGATAAAGCGGAGATTCTGCTGGTAGAAAGCTGCGCTAAGCGGCTGCCGGATACGCTGCCCGAGGGAATCACCGTGGAGCAAACGAAAGCGGGCGTTTTTGTTCGTGCCGTCGGAAAGGCGGCCCATGCGGCCATGCCGGAAGGATCTCAGAATGCCATTGGTATGCTTGCCGCTTTTCTGACCGATGCAAAAATACTCGATTCCAACAGTCCGCAAGCGAAGGCCTTTGCCTTTTTAAAGCGGGCGCTCGGCGACTACTACGGAGAAGGGCTTGACATAGAGGCATCTGATGAGCAATCGGGCCGTCTTACCTGTATCGGCGGAATTATTCGGCTCCAAAACGGCGTCATTATGCAGAATTTCAACGTTCGCTACCCCGTTACGGCCAACATGGAGAAACTGTTTGAAAACGCAAAAAAACTTGCCGAGCAGGAAGGGCTGACCCTCACCTTGCCGAGGGATTCAAAGGGCTACTATTTCTCCCCCGACCGGCCGGAAATTGCCGCATTGATCAAAGCCTGCGAAGATGCCCTCGGAAAAAAGACGGAGCCTTATGTTATGGGCGGAGGAACGTACGCCCGCGTATTCCCGAATACGGTTGCTTTTGGCATTGGCACCGGCGAGGAGCCGACAGCGCTTGGCCCCGGCCGCGGCGGTGCCCACCAGCGGGACGAATATATCAAAGTAGATACGTTGGCTCTGGGGATTGAGGTTATTACGCGCGCCATTTTAGAACTTGCCGCGCTTAAAAATAAGGAGGAAAGGTGAGAATTATGGCTGTTAAAGGTTATACGAGAGAAGAGATGGAACAGGTGAAGCATAAAAGGCGCATCCGCACTTTTTATATTGTTCTAAGTGCCCTCCTTTTTCTTTCCGCATTGAACGTTGTGTTTGCATTTTTAAAAATTGGTGTTCTCGGTTTTGTTACACTTTTGATTTTTCTTTTCCTGTTTGTCATTTTTGTTCGCGACATTGATGCGTTGGACGAAGAAGGCCATAATACAGTGAAATTCCGCCGCTATAAAACGCTTGCCCTGATTATCTTTATTTTTACGTTTGCTATGGCTGTTCTAAGAATTTAAATGAGAAGGAGATATCCCAATGAAAACAAGTATTACCTCCTACAGTTACAGTCAGCTTTATAAACAGGGTAGCTTTACGCTGTTTGATGCCATGGATCACGCTGTGTCCATCGGTGCCGACGGTTTCGAGTTTACAGAGCTGCGTATGCCGGAAGGGAAAACAAAGCTGGAGTTTGCCAAAGAGCTGAAAGAGTATGCGGACGCAAAGGGGCTTCCCATTGTGGCGTATGCCATCGGCGCCAACTTCATGGCAAAGGATCAGGAGGCGGAAATTGCCCGCGTCAAATCCGAGGTCGACGTTGCCGCAGCATTAGGCTGTCCCACTATGCGGCATGACGTCACTGGAGGCTTCCCCGATTGGTATCAGGGCGTCCGCACCTATGGCAGCATTCTGCCCATTCTGGCCAAGGGCTGCCGTGCGGTAACGGAATACGCCGCGGAAAAGGGTGTTCGCACTTGCTCTGAAAACCACGGCTACTTTTTCCAGGAGGCGGACCGCGTTATCGCTCTCATTGAAGCGGTCAACCACGTGAACTACGGCGTTTTGTGCGATTTTGGCAACTTCCTGTTTGCCGACGATGACAGCGCCGTGGCAGTCAGCAAGGTAGCCCCCTGCACCTTCCACGTCCATGCAAAGGACTTCCTTTTCAAACCCGGTCAGGAAGCCCATCCCGGCTCCGGTTGGGCGGAAAGCCGGGGCAGGAATTACCTCCGTGCTACCATTATCGGTCACGGCGTGGTTCCTGTGCGGCAGAACGTGCGCATTTTGAAGAGTGCCGGATATGAGGGGTACATAACCGTCGAATTTGAAGGGTTGGAATCTCCTTTAAATGCCATTGCCATCGGCCTCGAAAACCTTAAGAATTACATTAACCAGTAAGTAGAAGGAGCCGCCCTTTCAGTGAGAGGGCGGCCTTATCCTAAGCAAAACGGAAGGAATACTTTGTCAAAACATATTCCAGACTTTACTTTTTCCTTCCGATTCTTTATAATAATTTTATTACCATTTGCCCCAAGGAGGCATTCTCATGTATTTATTCGACCAGATTTCTGTTTTTGTTGTAAACCGTCCCGGACGGATCAGCAGGATCACCGCAATTCTAACCGAGCACAACGTAGACATTCGCGCTCTGTCCATGGTAGATACGACGGACTTTTCCATCCTTCGCCTGATTGTTGATAAGCCGACGGAAGCGGAAGCCGCTCTCAAGGCCAAAGGTCTGACTGTCAAGAAAACGGCTGTTATTGCGCCCAAGCTGGACGATGAGCCCGGCTCCTTGCACCGCATGATGGAGCGCCTTCGCGACAGCCAGATCGTCGTCGAGTACACTTACGCCATGATCCCTTGCCGCTGCGATGATGCCTGCATTATTCTCCGGGTGGAAAATCCGCAGGCTGCGGCCAACATTTTAATGGCCCACGGCTTTAAGTTGATGACCCAGGAGGAGCTTCCCACCCGTGAATAATTTTTCTCCGGCTTTGCTGGCCATGGCGGAACGGTGCGAGCGTGAAGTCCGCCCCATTTTTGACAAAATTGACGCGGTGTGCCGTGCCAATACGGCCAAGGTCATGGGGGCTTTTGCGGAAAACCGCATTTCGGAAACAGACTTTATTTCGACCACCGGCTATGGCTATAGTGACCGCGGCAGGGATAAGCTGGATGCGCTTTGCGCGGATTTGTTTGGTGCCGAGGACGCTTTGGTCAGGCCACAATTTGTCAGCGGAACCCATGCCATTGCAGCAGGGCTGTATGGCGTTCTCCGCCCGGGAGATACGCTTCTTGCCGCCACAGATACGCCCTACGATACGATTCTCCCGGTAATAACCGGAAATATAGGAGGAACCTTAAAGGAGTACGGCGTTTCTTTTCAAAAAACGACTTTGCTGGAACCGGATGGAACCTATGACGAAGCAAGGCACCACGAGCGCTTAGAATGTGACCTTAAAAAGTACAAGCCAAAGGTTGTACACATTCAAAGATCAAGGGGCTATTCTCTCCGCCCTTCGCTTTCTGTTTCGCAGATTGGCGCTATTGCGGAGATTGTGAAGCGGGTTCTGCCGGATGCCATTGTTTTTGTGGATAACTGCTACGGCGAATTCGTCGAAGAAAAGGAACCGTGCGAAGTCGGTGCCGATATCCTCTGCGGGTCGCTAATTAAAAATCCCGGCGGCGGACTGGCACCCACCGGGGGCTATGTGGCCGGGCGGGCCGACCTTGTGGAGCTTGCGTCCTGTCGGCTTACCGTACCGGGTTTGGGCCGTGATGCCGGAAGCTATGCGGCGGGGTATCGACTGTTTTATCAAGGATTTTTTATGGCGCCTCATGTCGTAGCACAGGCTTTGAAAACCGCCGTTTTTACCGCTTCTTTGCTTGAAAGTGCTGGATTTTTTGTTTCGCCGGGTCCCAATGATTTCCGTACGGACATTATCCAAGCCATTTCTTTAGGAAGCAGGGAAAAGCTGCTGGCATTTTTAAAGGGGATACAGGCCGGCGCACCCATTGACAGCTTTGTGACACCTACGCCGACGGCCATGCCCGGCTATGACGATGAGGTGGCTATGGCGGCCGGTGCCTTTGTGCAGGGGGCCTCCATTGAGCTTTCGGCCGACGGTCCTATGCGTCCGCCGTTTACGGCATTTTTGCAGGGCGGGCTGACCTTCGAATCGGGGCGGCTTGGCATCTTGCGCGCGGTGACGGAGCTGGGCGTGTTTTAGTGATTTTTCGCAATGTGCTTTGGAAAAATACCTCAGTTGACAAGCCACTTTCCTCATGATAAAATATTTTTTAATATAAAAGACTGGCATATACGGAGAAATGTGATTACATTTGTGTATATATGAGTTTCTCCGTTTTGTCGGTGATATTTAGATACCGTCGAGGCAAATATGCCCGATAGTAAGGAGTGTTTTTCAAGTATGAAAATCAGACTCAGTACCGACAGCTCCTCTGATTTGCCGTTATCCATTCTTCAACGGTATAATATTCATGTTGAACCGATCACTGTTGTCTGCGGAGAGCAATCGCTGCGGGATGGTGTGGATATTACATCGGCTTCGTTATTTGAGTATGTGGAAAGCGGCAAGGGCACATGTCATACAGCGGCTATCAACGTAGATCAGTATCAGCGGATGTTTCAGAAATTGCTTGCCGATGCCGATGCTGTATTACATATAAGTATCAGCTCTGGTTTGTCTTCCTGCTACCAGAACGCCTGTATCGCCGCTTCCGAGTTTGAGAATGTGTATGTAGTAGATTCTTTGAATCTTTCTTCGGGAATTGGCCATTTGGTTATGGATGCGGCAGAGATGATTGAAAAAGAGTTGCCCTTTGAACAGATCGTTGAAACCATCAATGAAACGGCTAAAAAAGTGGAGTCTAGCTTTGTACTCAATACGCTGAAATATATGCAAAGAGGCGGCCGCTGCTCCTCCATGGAAGCGCTGGGCGCAAATCTGCTTCAGTTTCGTCCTTGCATTGAAGTTCTAGACGGGAATATGACCGTTTGCAAGAAATACCGCGGGAAGTATGAACACGTTATGGAAAAGTATGTAACCGATCGCCTGAAAGATCGCACAGACATTGACTATTCCAGAATTTTCATCACCTCCTCGGATTGCTCGGAAGAGCTGATTGAGTTAGTCCGGCAGACGATTGTAAAGTATGCTCCTTTTGAGACGATTCTGGTTTCTTGGGCTTCATCGACCATTTCCTGCCACTGCGGTCCAAACACGCTTGGGATTCTATTTAAACGGAAATAGAAAAAATGCCGGAATGTCTTAGACATACCGGCATTTTTTTCGTATAGCTTATAGACGACGGAAGCTCTGACAGCGGGTCTGCGTGCTGCTTTGGGTATCTTTTGTCGAGTCGACTGTGATTTCCTTCGCGATACACGCTTCATTTTCGTTAAAGGTGCAAAGTGTCGCAGAGCAGGCAATAAAGGCATCCTTTGTCGTGGAACAGCTTTCCGGCACAGGATTGCTGTCAAATTTAGGATCAAAGGATGCGCAACGGGTCTGGTCTGCCACAGGTGCGCTGTCGCCTTCTATCAAAATATCCGTCAGACAGCATTTTTGCTTCAGGTTGTTATTATAGGCGCAGCTTAAAACGCTGCAGTTTAATTCCGTGGTTTGATGCATGGATAACGCTCCTTTCAAATTGTAGCGCCGGTATTAGTATTACACAACTGGTTCATATTTTATCCGTTAATATTTAGACAATGTAAATTTATTTTGTTATAATGACGCAATGTTGCCAAGAATGCGTTAGGAGGGGCAGAAAGTTTCCTGCCGGTATAAGGGGTGCAAGTATGAGTAAGTTCCATGGTGGGTTCAAACGAATTTGTGTTTTGGTTCTGGTCGGAACGATGCTGTTGACCGCGGGCTGCGGTGCGCTGTTTCCAACGGAGGAGGAAAGACTTCCGCCGCCGCTTATTGAAACGCGGCGTATTGAATATATTACATATCCGGCTGAGCGGAAAACCATTGAAAATACCATTTCCGGTTATGCGGTTGTTGAAGCCGCCAACCAAACCAACGTTTCCGTGGATACAAATCCTGGTGGTATTTTGACCGCAATTCATTTTAAAGAGGGCGACTGGGTGGAAGAAGGCCAACTGTTGCTCGAGCTTCAAAACGAGCATATCAAAGAAAGCTTGGAAGAAACACGGCTTCGCACTGAGATTGCCGAGCTTAGATATGCAAAAGCAAGAGAACAGTATAAAAATGGGGAAATGGATGTAGTTGCCTGGAAGCAGGCCGAGCTGGATATTTATTTGGCGCGCCGCAATTTAAAAAAGTTGGAGGCTCAACTGGCGGCCACCCAGTTTTTCTCCCCTGTCACGGGCCGCATCATCTATCGCCGGGAAATGACGTTAAATGCGCCGGTGGGAGGAGACGTTGTCTGTACGGTGGCGGACACATCAGAGCTTGTCCTTCGGTATTTGGGAAATCGTGGAGAAGAGCTTCCGCTGGGTGCCATATGCGAAGGTGTGATTCGCAACGATCCTTCCGGCAAAGTGTATCCCCTAGAAGTAATCGAAACGCCTTTAGGCAATACAATCGTGAAGCAGGCCGTGCTGAAGTCCCTCGAGCCGCTGCCTGAAGATATTGAGCTTGGCAGGCAGGTAGATATTCGTTTCGTTTTGGAGAAAAGCGAAAACACCATAGCCGTGCCTCGGCGCGCATTGCAGACTATGGGTTCGCGTACATATGTTTATGTTTTTGCCGACGGGTATAAGCAGGAAAGAGATGTGAAAGTCGGTATCATGAGCAGCGACGAGGTTGAAATTCTTTCTGGCATTACTGACGGAGACCTTATTATTTATTAACCCGGCAAAAAAAGGAGAACGGGCACATGCTGAGAGTTGTGATTCGCCGGCTAACAGGAAACCGATGGAAAGCGATTTCCTTGCTGGCAGGACTGGTGCTGGCTGTGGCCATTGCATTTTGTATTCCCGTATATGCTAACGGCATATTGCAGCGGGTTTTTCAGAAAAACATGGCAGAAAGCCAACTGAAAACCGGAATCATGCCCGGGTACTTGACGTTTGAATACCAAATGTCGAGCCGAACCAAGGATTCCGCCGCCATGGTTTCGACGGTGGAAAATTTGTTTGCCAGCAAGGAGCATATTGATCTTCCGGTTTTGACAGGCGGGCGCATATACCGATTTGAAATGTTTGACCGGGTCATTGATCCGCGCACCAAGCGGTATGAACGTCTTGTATTTAACTACGTTGAAAATCTGGAGGAACACGTCAATGTAACGGTAGGGCGGATGTATGACCCCAACCGGGACGATGGCGTGCTTGAAGTTGTTGCCAACAAGAAGTTTCTGGTTCGCAGTAAAGTCGTAATGAACGAGATAACAGAGTTTGACAGTATGTTCCCTGATGAAGAGGGAATTAAAATCATGGTTGTCGGCATGGTGGAGCCTAAGGACAACCATGATCCCTTCTGGCATATGAACCTGGACACGAGTCTCGGCACGATTTATTGCGGAAAAGAGTATTTTGAGCGCAGGATTGCCGCGGAACCGCCATTTTCGCGCCATTTTACAGTTTCTTTTTGGTATCGTGCCTACGACTATATGGCCATTGATACGGACAATGTGGACCTGCTGATTGAAGGCATCAGCTCCCAACGCCGAGCCATTTTAAACGCCACCGGCACGGATAAAATCACATTTAGCGGAGAATCCGTTTTGGCGGAGTTTCAAACGCTTCGCAGGCAGGTCATGGTGAACCTGTATATGCTGGTGGTTCCGATTTTCATCATACTCGGCTATTATGTGATTATGGTAGCCAATTTAAAGCTTCAAAGTGAGCAAAGTGAGATCGCTCTTTTGAAAAGCCGTGGTGCCGGGCGCCGGCATATTATAAGGCTGTATGGCATTGAAAGCTTACTTCTTGCCGGAACAGCCCTTCTGGCCGGTCCTCCGCTTGGACTTGTTATTGTTAGGATGATTGGCGCTTCCAACGGCTTTCTCACCTTTGTAAATCGAACGGCGCTTCCGCTTGTGGTTAAGCCTGTTGCCGTGATTATGGCTATATCTGCGGCGCTATTGTTTGTTGTTATCATGATGCTACCTGCCGTTTTGGGCATTGGCGGCAATATTTTGGATACAAAACGGAAGAAAAACCGCCTGAAACGCCCATTCTGGCAGCGGTATTTCCTTGATTTCCTATTTCTAGGTCTGGCAGCTTATTCATTCTACTCTATGGAGATGACCCGTCGATTGGCGCAGGCGACCGGACTGGCGGCCACCACACAGAACACCGACTTTTTGCTTTACGGCGCTTCGACGCTGTTTGCTTTGGGTGCGGGAATGCTGTTCCTGCGCATCTATCCTTATATTGTGTGGGCCATTTTTGCGGTGGGGCGTCAAATTTGGCCGGCAGGCATATATGCTTCGTTGAACCGCATTGCGCGCAACAGAGATTATTCGGGCGTTATGTTGTTTTTAATTCTAACGCTTTCGGTCGGTTTGTTTAGTGCCGATGCGGCCCACTCCATCAATACACATATTGAGAACAACGTTTACTACTCTGTGGGAGCCGATGCCCAATACATGCCCCGCTGGAAGCACTATGACTATAACGGGAAGGAAGTATTCGGCCGGCTGGACGAAACGGGCGGAAAGGTCATCATGGAGGATGAGGGCGTTGTCATCCAGTCCGTGCAGGTGCGTTTTTATGAGTTGTTTCCCGAAGCCCTTATCAAGCTACCCGAGGTGGAAAGTGCGGCTAGGGTTTACTCGCAATCCAGCGTAAATGTGCGCCTGGGGAGTTATATTGACCGGGACAACTTCTTTATGGCCATTGACCCCTACGAATTCGGCAAAACCATATCTCCTGTCTGGGACCAGAATGCGTATCATATCAACGAATACCTCAACTCGATGATGTCGTATCCGGAAGGTGTGATTGTCTCACGGGGTTTAATGGATGCCATGCGTCTGAAAATCGGTGATGAGATCAATATAGCTACCATGCCCGGCATTCTCAAAGGGAAGGTTATCGCCGTTGTGGACAGTTGGCCGGGATACAGCTCTTTTACCGTAAACAGCAAAGGAAAGGTGATTCCGCAGGATTTGGTTGTGGCCAACATGGGAGCGCTTTTTGCCGAAAATCCGGTTCGTCCGTATCATTTCTGGATTCGAAAGGCAGACGGTGTTTCCGATATCGAGCTGTATGAGGCGCTGAAAAATAGCGATTTCGGCCTAACTTCCATTTCATCTGCCGCTGACCGAATGATTGGTGAAAAGAACGACCCGGTCTTACAGGGTACTAACGGAATGTTAAGTGTCGCTTTCCTCGTTTCTGTTGCGATTTGCGCCATGGGCTTTATGATCTATTGGATCATTTCCATCAAAAGCCGAACGCTTCAGTTTGGTATCTCCCGGGCTCTGGGTATGCGCAAGGGCGGCATTCTATCTATGCTAGTGGCAGAGCAGCTTTTGGTTTCCGGCATGGCAACGGTGGCAGGCGTGTTTATCGGGAAATTAGGAAGCCTTTTCTTTGTGCCGCTGTTGGCGCTGCAATACTCTTTGCCCGATCAGACGGTTGCTTTTCGTATGCTGTCCAGCAGTAAGGATCTGCTGACCGTGTTGGCTATTATGGTCGGCATGTTGCTTGTCTGTTTCACCATTCTTTCTGTAATGGCGATACATTTGAAGATTGACCGGGCCGTTAAGCTGGGAGAGGAGTGATAGAGATGGAACCGGTGATCCTTCGAACGGAAGGGGTAACTCGTATCTTTCGCTCCGGCGCCGGCGAGGTGCGTGCGTTAAACAATGTGTCTATCTCTGTGCCGCAGCGTTCTTTGACGGTTTTGCGCGGTCCCTCCGGTTCCGGGAAGACGACGTTGTTAAACATCCTAGGCGGTCTGGATTTGCCCACCTCGGGCCGTGCGTTTTTCCAGGATATGGAGATAACGGCGCTTAGCGAAGGGCAGCGCGACCGGCTGCGAGGCAAGGAAATGGGGTTTGTGTTTCAATCGGTGGCCCTGATGCCCGATATGACGGCGCTGGAAAATGTGGAGTATGGGCTTCGCATAGCAGGGATGTTTTCTTCCAACAACCGGAAAATGGCAGAAAAAAGCCTGAAAGAAATTGGCCTTGGCAAGCGAATGCGCCATGCGGCATATGAACTCTCCGGCGGTGAGCAGCAGCGTGTTGCCATTGTTCGGGGATATGCGCACAACCCGAAAATTCTCTTTGCCGACGAACCGACGGCGGAACTGGATACGGCTATGGGAATACAGGTATTGAATATTTTCAAGCGGTTAATTTCTGAGCAGGGTTTAACGATTGTGATGACGACACACGACCCCAATATTTTAGAATTGGCCGATCGCGTATATACCCTGTCGGATGGAGGACTTGTCGATGGCAATGATTGAATGCGAGAATCTGGTGAAAATTTATAAAACCAGTGAAATCGAAGTAATTGCGCTTCAAGGACTGGATCTGACGGTGGAAAAAGGCGAAATGATGGCGATGATCGGCAAAAGCGGAAGCGGCAAATCCACGCTTTTGAACATTCTGGGCGGTTTGGACGTGCCGACAGCCGGGCGACTGTTTGTGGACGGGCGCGATATGCTAAAGATGAAGCCTAAGGATCGCGTGATCTACAAGCGGGAAACCGTCGGTTTTGTCTGGCAAAACAACGCCCGCAATCTGCTTCCCTATTTAACCGCAGAGGAAAACGTCATACAGCCAATGGTGCTGTCCGGCCGCAAGGACAAACGCAGGCGCGCCGGCGAGCTTTTGGAAATGGTAGGCCTTTACAATCGACGCAAAAACCGTCTGGACCAGCTTTCCGGCGGTGAGCAGCAGCGGGTTGCCATTGCCATAGCACTTGCCAACGAGCCGGCGCTGTTGCTGGCTGACGAGCCGACGGGTTCGGTGGATTCCAAAACGGCAGATTTGATTTTTGACATTTTCCGGGACTTAAACCGGCAGTTAAATCAGACCATTGTCATCGTTACCCACGACAATCGTTTGTCTTCCAAGGTGGACCGAGTGGTTAACATCCGCGACGGGCGCACCAGCAGTGAGTTTATCCGCAGGATAAGCTATTCCGATGAGCTGGCCGCGTTGCAGCAACAGCAGCAGATACTTAGAGATAAAACCCACACGGAATGGCTGGTGCTTGACCGTGCGGGCCGTCTACAACTTCCGCAGGAGTATCTGGATTCCCTTTCTATTTCTGTGCCGGGGCGGATGCTCTCTGTGTTGGAAGGCGAAAAAATCGTTCTATTGACGGAAGAGCCTGCCAAAATTTCGGAATAATGGTTGTTTTTGTTAACATAATAAAGCCGATGCAAATTTTTGCATCGGCTTTATTTTTAATTAAAGATCTGATTGACAAATGTTATGCGAGAGTTGTATACTTAACTTGTTGCGATTGATTTGCATTTGCAATAGAGGGGGAAACTCCAATGAAAAGAAAAGGTTTCGGTCTGTTTCTATGCGCGATTTTTATTTTTTTCTGCTCTGCCTGCGGCATACAAACGGAATCC
>DUUG01000089.1 GCA_012841675.1 Clostridiales bacterium | reverse complement strand
GGAGCTTCCCTTTGGCCAGTGGCAGCTTCCGTATATGCGCCGGCTGGTGGACGTGGGCGGCGGCATGGCGCTTAGGGAAAACGGCATGTGGAACATTCTGCGCTGGGAGGAGGTTCTGCGGGCGTTTCTGGCGTATAAGGCGTCCTTTGCCGAGCTGGAGGAGGGCACTTTAGTCGTAGAAATCGAGGGAGAGGGTCGGTTTGCCCTTTCGGTGTCCGGCGGGAAGGCGGATGTGGCGAAAACCTCTCTGCCGGCGGATGTTACTTTGACAAAGCTGGAAGCAACGCGCTTTTTCTTCTCGATTATGCCAAAGCTGTATATGCCGGGGGCCAAGGGGTCGGTTCTGCGGCTGGTGGAAAGCTGGCTGCCCCTGCCCTTGACGTGGTTTAACACGGAGTGTGTATGAGGTATTTCGCCCATTGCGCGTAATACATACATATATAAAGGAAAGCCTGACGTTTTCGTCAGGCTTTTTTGATGTAATCGGCTGAAATATGAGCTGCCATTTGATATAATAGCCAAAAAGGAGGGAGAGCTATGCAGGGAATACAAAATGCCAAGGTGGCCGTCAAGCGGGCGTGTCCAAGGGACGGAAAGCATTATTTTTTCGGGTACTACGATTTGCAGGCCTTTGATTCTACGGGGAAATTTCACCTTTGCCATCAGACTTCGTTTCGGAACCGGCTGCCAGAGCCAGACGACCGGGCCGTGCTGGGGCTGGCGGATTTAAATAGCGGGCGATTTGAGCCTCTGGCCGAAACGTCTGCCTTTAATTTTCAGCAGGGGGCGCTCTTGCAGTGGCACCCGACAAACGGAAACGAGATTTGCTATAACATCCGGCAGGGAAGTGGTTTTGCCGGCGTGGTGGAAAATCTGTCCTCCGGGCGGAAGCGCCTAGTGGAGCGGGCACCGGCTTGTATCTCTGCGGACGGGAAGCTGGGGCTTGGCATAAATTTTTCCCGTTTGTTTGACTTCCGTCCGGGCTATGGGTACAGCGGTGTGGCAGATCCATACGCAAATGAGGCAGCGCCCAAGGAGGATGGCATCTTTCGCATTGACATGGAAACGGGCGAAAGCCGCCTTTTGATCAGCTATGCCGAGCTGGCGGGGCTTTTCGGCCTGGAAAAGAACGAAAAAGTGGTTATTAACCATATTACTTTTGCGCCGAAAGGCCATCGGTTTATGTTTCTTTTGCGCACGTTTCCTCGGGCAGGGAAAAGCTGGGGCACGCTTCTTGGCGCCATGGACGCAGACGGCGGCGGTTTTTGCAAGTTATCGGGGAGAACCATGATTTCCCATTACCATTGGAGGGACGAGAAGACCCTTTTGATGTATGCCGAGCTGTCTTCCGGTCGGGGGCTGTTGCTTGTTGATGGAGAAACGGGCGAAAACATTCGGCATCCGGCCCAATGGATCAAAAGCGATATCCATTGCCTTTATTCCCCGGATCGGAAGTATATTCTGGGCGACGGATACCCGGATAAAAACGGGTATCGCCCCCTGTTTTGGATGAAAGCGGACACCGGAGAGGGAGGCGTTTTGCTGGAGGCCCGCTCGCAGATGTTTATGGATGGACATAACGCCGTAGACAGTCGGTGCGATCTGCACGCCCGATGGAACCGAACGGGAACGGCGATTTCCTTTGATTCCACCCACGAGAGCGAGACGGGGCTGTATTGGGCGGAGATAGACGGTGTGCTTTGAAACACAGCGGATCTTGTAAACGGCCGTTCCGGCATTAAAAAAATCTTTGTTTAAATCCCAGAAGCCGGCAAACAATTGTTTGCATTTTCCAAAAATGTATGCTATACTATCGTAAATTGGCCGCAACATAATTAGCGGCTTAGGGGTGAGTCTCATGCCGGGGCTGAAAGGCCGTAAAAAACAAATTTACGATTATATTGCAGAAACCCTGGAAGAGCGGGCCTATCCACCGTCTATCCGTGAAATTTGCGAGGCGGTGGGTCTTCGGTCGCCCTCATCCGTACATGCATATCTCAAGGAATTGCAGCAGGATGGTCTGATTCAGATGGACGACCGCAAAATGCGAACTATTACATTGGCCGGGAGGGCGGGCTCTTCGCCGACTCGTGTGCCAATTTTGGGGAAGGTGACGGCGGGACAGCCGATTTTGGCCGTGGAAGAAGTGCTTGGTTACGTATTTTTCGATCCCGGAAGGACAGGGGGCGAATACTTTGCGCTGCATGTTTCCGGCGAGTCTATGCTGAACGCAGGGATTTTGGATGGGGATATTGTCATCGTCCATCAACAGCCTTCGGCAGACAACGGAGATATTGTGGTTGCGCTGTTGGAAGAGGAAGCAACAGTCAAGCGCCTTGTGCGAGAAAAAGGAAAAGTCTGGCTTATGCCGGAAAATGAAAACTACTCGCCTATCGACGGCAAACATTGCACCATTTTGGGAAAAGTCTGCGCCCTGGTTCGCAATCTTTAGACCACCGGTGTGTATCCGCGGCAGGTTCAAGCCGGGCGTTTGTGCCCGGCTTCTTTTGTATGTAAAAAATAGTGGAATTATATTTGAAAATGAAGTATAATAGAATGAAAACTTTTTGCAGAGTCGATCAAAATAACAAGACGGGAGGAATTCTGCATGGAATTGAAGCTGACTAAGAAACAGTTTAGATATTTGCTGGATCTCGTATATGCCGGAAACTGGGTGATCAACTCCATTCGGGGGGATGACCGGATTGCCGAGTATGACGATGTGGAAAGCCGTGTGTTTGCCGCAGGTCTGCAGGCGGGG
>DUUG01000088.1 GCA_012841675.1 Clostridiales bacterium | reverse complement strand
GGGAAAGTGCTTGAGAGAGGGCAATGTTTTCCAACCAATGCTCATCCGTATTGCTTGTATCGCTTACCTGATCCATGACGCAGATGGTATCGTTTCCGTCGGAGTAGACAGGTTCAAACAGAGAAACCGGCTCGGCAATAGACTCCATGGCCATGACCACGTCCTCCACGGGCATGTCCATCTGCTTGGCGATTTCTTCAATGGTTGGTTCGCGACTTTTCTCCGCCGTAATTCGTTCCCGGATAGAAAGCGCTTTATAAGCCGTATCCCGCATAGAGCGACTGACCCTTATAACGCTGTTGTCGCGGAGATACCGGCGAAGCTCGCCGATAATCATGGGAACTGCATACGTGGAAAATCGCACGTTGAGCGACAAATCAAAATTATCGATAGCCTTCATCAGGCCAATACAGCCTACCTGAAACAAATCATCGGCTTGCTCGCCCCGGTTGGAAAACCGCCGAATAATCGAAAGTACCAGCCGCAGGTTGCCGGAGATCAGCTCCTTGCGAGCTTCTTTGTCACCATCCCGGGCCAGCTTTAGGAGCCTGTTCATCTCCTCGTTTTTGATCGTCGGGAGCTTTGACGTATTGACGCCGCATATAACTACCTTGTGTTGCATAGCCACCCTCCGTTGCAGTGTTAGTATACACAGTATCTCCAGTTGAGGCGCGGCTCATTCTTTTTTAGACAGATTTTCTTTCGGAGAATTTATTGAAAAGAAAAGTTTACTATGATAAGATTTTTATAAAAGAACAGGAAACAAAAACGAAACTTTTGCATCTAAGTTATAGGAGGGGGCACACATGAATCAATTTATCAATCCAAAATCCTTTGGTGCGCAAGGCGATGGCAGAGCAGACGATACCAACGCTTTGCAGGCGGCTATTGATTTTGCCACAGAAACAGGAAGAACCGTTTATTTTCAGCCGGGTGTGTATTTAACAAGACCTCTTGTGGTAAAACCCCATGTTTGTCTTACGACCCATGCCACATGGGCTTACGGGCGGCCGGGTCGAGTTGTTTTGTCTCCGTATACGGATGACCAGGATTGTGTGCTGGATCTGGCCCACGCCAACGGCGCCACCATAGAAGGGCTTTCGCTGGTGGGCAACCGCCGGGGCAGCGGCATGTGCGGGATTTTGATGCGCAAGAAGGAGTTCGGGCCCGGCGAGGATGCCTTCCGAATTGAAAAGTGTATGGTAGTCGGGTTTTCCGGTCATGGCGTGTTTTTGGATCATGTCTGGTGCTTTTCTGTGCGATCCTGTATGTTCGGCATGAACGGCGGCGACGGCCTTCGCATGTACGGCTGGGATGCTTTTATCATGGACAACTGGTTCTCCGGCAACGGCGGCGCGGGCTTTGGAACGGAAGGCCCTAACTCGTCCGTCACCATGACGGCCAACCGCATCGAATGGAACGCAAGGGGCGGGATAATGTTAGAGGGCGGCAGCCACTATAACATTACCGGCAACTATGTGGACCGCTCCGGCGGCCCGGCCATTAGTCTTTCGCCTGCCACGAACCACCACGGCGGATTAAACCAGGACTACAAGGCCTACTGCTATAATATTTCCATTACGGGCAATGTCATGTATCGAAGCGGCAGAAGCGCCGAAACGGACGGGGAATCTTGCCATATCCGCCTAGATACCTGCCTTGGCTGCAGCGTGACCGGCAACACCATGTGCATCGGCCGGGATGACGGATGGGTTGGCCGGCATTCACCCGACTACGGCATGATTTTGCACCGGTCTGCCGACACGGTGGTGGCAAACAACACCCTCTTTTTAGGCGCGCTCAAGGAACTGATTCTCGACAAAGGCAATCATGGCCCGGGATTTGTTGTGGAAAACAACCCCGGCACCATCGTTCCGCCTAGTGCATGGCAAGAAGGCGCAAAACACCCTCTATCCATACCGCACATGGCGGAGGAAGGGGAGGATAAGTGGTATACTGATCTGTTTCAAAATAGTTAGGGAAAAGGAGAAAAGATATGCATAAGCGAATTTTACCTTGGATTTTGGCCATATTACTACTTTTGGTCGGCTGTGCAGCTGACAAGGAGAACGCTAAAGCACCGGACGGAAGCCCGCCCGTGTACCAAGATTCCCCCGGAAATAGTGCAGAATACGGCGAAAGCCATAGCGGAAACGCAGGCGGCCAGTCGGGACTTTCCATTGGAGCCACGAATCCCGAACAGAAAATTATCTATACCGTAAGGTATCAAATGGAAACGACAGAGTTTGCCGCTGCATCCGACCGGCTCAAGGGATTAACTTCTGAGCTAGGCGGTTATATCGAAAGCTCGGATATTTCCACAAGCGGCAGACTGGGCTATGTTCTTCGAACGGGCCATTATGCGCTTCGGATTCCCACGGAAAACTTAAACGATTTTTTTGCTAAGGTGGGAGACATCGGCCATATTGTGCAGGAAAAACTGGAAAGCACCGATGTTACGCTTCAATTTGTTGACACAACCGCGCGGCTCAATGCCCTAAAAGCACAGGAAACCAGAATTCTTGAGATTTTAAAAGACGCGACAGACCTTCAATATGTGCTGGATATCGAACGAGAGCTGTCTAATATTCGAAGCGAAATTGAAAGCCTGACCTCGAGGCTGAATAAGCTTTCTTCTTTGGTTGAGTATTCGACGGTCAACGTATCCCTTCGGGAGGTGGGAACCCTTTCCGATGTTAAGCCCGTGCCGAAAAGCTTTAGCGAGCGCCTTGCGGCAGAGTTTAAGCAGAGCGTACAGAGACTTTGGGGCGGTTTGCAGGATGTCGGTATCTGGTTCTTTGGCAACATCATAGAGATCCTGTTCTGGGTTGGTTTGATTGCCGTTATGGTATGGTTTTTATTTATGCTGGTGCGGAAAAGCAGAAAACGGGCCAAAGAGGAAGCACTCAAACGATATGAAGCCGCATTGTATAGCGAATCTGCCAAAGAAAATAAGGACGAGCAGAAGGACGAATAGTGCAAGTCGAGCCTGCTTGCCTTCTAAAATGCATTCAAAAACCCTAGCGGAATTTTCCGCTAGGGTTTTTTTACGCATTTGGCAGAGAGTTGGAAATAAAGTTGTATAAACATAAAATCCCCCGGTCGCAAGCTAGCGGCCGGGGGAAATAACTATTCAGCGGTAAAATTATCAAAATAGCCCTGAATGAGAATAAACGGCGTTCCTTTATCGCCGCTGCCGGAGGTTAAGTCGGCCAGGGAACCAAGCAGATCGGGCAATCTCCGGGGGGTTGTACCCTGCGTTTCCATGCGGCCGGTGAGATCGTCGCCTTCGGTGTCTTTTTTGCGAATGCGCTCTTGAATTGCTTTGCACAACGCTTCGCCGGAAAGGTCCGCATACTCATTATCGGCCAAATATTTCAGCTTCAGCTCATTGGGCGTGCCTTCTAGTCCGGGGGTATAGGCAGGAGAGACTACCGGATCGGCCAACTCCCAGATTTTGCCTATGGGGTCTTTAAAAGCTCCATCGCCGTAGACCATCACTTCTACATGCTTGCCGGTTTTTTCTAAAATACCGGCCTGGATTTTATCAACGATCCGGTCGCAGTGGATAGGGAACAGCTTAACGGTTTCCTCTGTTGCCTTGTTGGAACCAAGCAAGCCGTAGGTCGGGTTATAGCCGCTGCCGTCAATGCTTTCGTTCATCAAATCTTCCAAACCAAGCACAAGTTCGGCGCCGGCTTTTTGTAACGCGGCTTTTGTTTTGGCTCTGCTATGTACGTCGCAAGCCAAAACATGCTTGGTGTAGGGGAGGATGGCCTTGGGGTTATTGGCAAAAATCACCGTTGCTTTGGCGCCGGCTTCTTCGATGAGAGATTTGTAATAGTCAATGTAGTCAACACCTGTGAAAATGTGCAGCGGATAGCCAAAGATTTCTCGAAACTCCGCTTCCGTCAACACATCGATCCACGGGTTTACGTTCTTTTCATCGAGCAAATCGGCATCTAAAAGCGAGTTTCCCACTTCGTCAGAGGGGTAGGAAAGCATCAGAACAACCTCTTTACATCCTTTTGCAATTCCCTTCAGGCAGACGGCAAAGCGGTTTCTGCTCAAGATGGGGAAAACGACACCGACCGTATTGTCGCCAAATTTTGCGGAAACGTCTTTGGCTATATGGTCGATATGAGCGTAATTTCCCTGGGCTCTTGCCACAACCGCCTCAGTCACAGCAATAACGTCTCTGTCATTTATGGAAAACCCTTCGGATTTTGCGGCTTTTAAAACCGATTCGACCACAATTTCCGGCAGCGGATCCCCGGTTTTGATAATGGGGGCGCGGATACCGCGAGACGTTGTTCCTACCATTCGGTTCATGCAATTTTCCTCCTAAAGTGGGATTTGGGTATGGTCTGATTACCAACGAACAGCCCAACGGTCGCTATGTGTGCCGCTGTCGCTGCTTGGCAGGGCATCCTGCACATTTCGTATTTTCGATTCTTTGCATTTTTCTTGTAAAAGCCGTTCGAACCTTTCTTCGTCCAGAGGCAAGGTAACGGTTTCGCCGGTCCAAGTGGAGAGATAGGCGGCGTTAATAATCGAAAGGGCCAAAAGTCCTTCTTCGCCGGGGGAAAGCAAGGGCGTTCCCTTTAATATAGCACCTGCAAAATTGCGCAGAATGCCGTTATGGCCGGGGCCTTTCGCATCTAGGTTCGGCTCTGAATATTGAATTTCGGGGATAGAGAAGTTTTTACTGGCGGAAAAGCAAAATTCGCGTTCGGGAACTGTTAGGTCCCAAATTTTCATTTTTGCGTCTTCCAGCACAATTTTCGCCCGGTCGCCGGTGATTTCCAAACGGTTTGTACCGGGACAATCGCCGGTGGATGCGATAAACACGGCGGTCGCGCCGTTTTCATATTCGGCGTAAATGGTGGCGTCGTCTTCCACTTCGATGTTGTGGTATTTGCCGAAATGGCAAAAAGCGTGGATTTTCTGCGGCATACCAAAGATCCACTGCCACAGATCCAGATTATGTACACACTGGTTCATGAGAACGCCGCCGCCTTCGCCTGCCCATGTAGCACGCCAAGAGCCGGAGTCGTAATAATACTGGGTTCTGTACCAGTTGGTAACATTCCAAACAAGACGCTTGGGCTCGCCAAGACGGCCGGAACGGATAAACTCCCGCGCTGCGGCAAAAATCGGGGTGGTTCGCTGGTTGTACATGATGCCGAACACTTTGCCGGATGCCTTGGCCGCTTCATTCATTTTACGCACAGCAGACGTATAGACCCCGGCGGGTTTCTCAGTTAACACATGAAGCCCAGCGGCAAAGGCGTCTATGGCAATCGGTGGGTGAAAATAATGTGGCGTGGCGATAATGATCGCATCCACTTCGCCGGATGCCAATAGATCCTTGTAGTCGGAGAAGCGGGATACTTCGGGCAAATTCTCTTTTGCCCAATCGAGTTTTTCTGCGGCAACATCGCAAACGGCTGTAAGGCGCATTCCCTCTACATTGCCGGAATAGATGCTTTTTGCATGGGCGGAACCCATGTTGCCAATACCGATGATACCCATTCTGATTTGATTCATTTCCAAACCTCCCGAGTTTGCACGGAAATTTAAGGGCCT
Source organism: Clostridiales bacterium (assembly GCA_012841675.1). Classification (GTDB taxonomy): domain Bacteria; phylum Bacillota; class Clostridia; order Oscillospirales; family QAMX01; genus DUUG01. The sequence goes on along the minus strand of DUUG01000088.1, from coordinate 2,186 downwards.
TGTCAATAACGATATCCAAAGATATCTTTTTTAAAGAAAAAGCACACCACAATATATTATACACTCTTTTATAGAAAAAGAAAAGGCAAAAGGAAAACAGGGTGCAAATAACACCCTGTTTTTTTGCTTTCATTCTGCTTACATGACCTAGCTTGTCAGGCCTTAATATTGTAAAACTCCAATGCGTTTTGTGTTGTCTGTTCAGAAAGCGCCAAAACATCCACATTGCGGAGCATTGCAGCCTTTTCAGCTATAAACGAAAGGTAACGCGAATTATTCCGCTTGCCCCGGTGGGGAACCGGCGTCAAATACGGGCAGTCCGTTTCCAAAAGCAGCCGGTCGTTGGGAAGGAACGCCACAACCTCCGGGGCTTTGACTGCATTTTTAAACGTAATCACGCCGCCAAAGGAAAAGTAGTTATCGCGCTTTAAAAGCGTTTTTGCCGTTTCTACGCTGCCGGAATAGCAGTGGAACAGAGCTTTAATGTTCGGATGCGCAGCCAAAATATCCAGCGTGTCAGCAATTGCTTCCCGCTCGTGGATGACCACCGGCAGGGAAAGCTGTTCCGCCAGAGAAAGCTGTGCATCGAAAACCTTTTTTTGAACATCCCGCGGCGAAAAATCGTAGTGGTAATCCAGTCCGATTTCCCCGATGGCAACCACCTTTTCTTCCTTGGAGAGTTTTTTCAAAACGTCCAGATAGGAAGGCGTTACCTTGGCCGCTGAATGGGGGTGTACGCCGACGGTGGCATACACAAAAGGATACTCCTTGGCAAGCTTGACAGAGGCCTTGGAAGATGATTCGTCGGCCCCGGCGTTGACCACATAGCCGATACCGGCACCGGGCAGGGAAGCAAGAAGCTCGCTTCTATCGGCGTCGAAGGCATCGTCATCGTAATGGGCGTGTGCGTCGAATAAAACCATGGTTATGACAGTTGCGAGCCGGGAGCGGCGTCATCGGCAAACATTAAGTGGAGGTCGTCTTTTCCGGCCACGGCGGACAAAATCATGCCGTTGCTTTCCAAGCCCATCATTTTTACGGGTTTCAGGTTTGTGACAACCACCACATGACGCCCTACCAATGTGGCCGGGTCATACCACTTGGCAATACCGGAGAGAACCTGCCGCGTATGGTCGCCCATGTCAAGCTCAAAGCGAAGCAGCTTGTTAGACTTAGGCACTTTCTCGCAGACAAGCACCTTGCCCACTTTCATTTCCACCTTGGCAAACTCATCAATGGTAATCTGTTCCGCCTTGGCCGGCTCTTCCTTTTCAGACTCGGAAGCAGGGGCCTTAGCGGGCGCTTCCAAGGCGGCCAGCTCTTTTTCCAGATCCAAACGGGGGAAAAGTGCCTCGCCCTTGGTAACCGTTGCGTTGGCCGGCAAAACGCCCCACACAGAAGCGGAATCAAGGGTTGTCTGCTCTTGGGTAGTCCCAATCAAGGCCCAGATTTTTTCACAGGAAGCGGGCATAAACGGCCACAACAATACAGAGCAAACGCGGACGGTTTCCAGCAAATTGTAAAGCACGCTGGCAAGCCGAGGCTTTTTCGTCTCGTCCTTAATTAATAACCAAGGTGTGGTCTGATCAATATATTTGTTGGCGCGGGAAATGACTTTGAACACTTCCTGCAAAGCCGACTGGAAGGCGTATTCCTCCATATAGGCACAGTGTGCAGAGGGAAGAGCGGCAACCATATCCAGCAACTCTTTATCGAATTCGCCTTCTTCCCGCTCCACAGGCAAGGTGCCGCCGAAATACCTCTCCACCATGGCACCTGTCCGTGATACAAGGTTGCCAAGGTCGTTGGCAAGGTCGGAGTTAATGCGGTTGATTAGCAGCTCGTTGGAGAAGTTGCCATCGGTGCCGAACGGAAACTCGCGCAGAAGGAAATAGCGCAAAGCGTCCACGCCGTACCGGTTGGCCAGAATCACAGGGTCAATAACGTTGCCGCGGCTTTTGCTCATCTTGCCGCCGTCTAAAAGCAGCCATCCGGTGCCGAAAATCTGTTTCGGCAGGGGAAGATCCAAAGCCATCAGCAGGCTAGGCCAGATAATGGCATGAAAACGGACGATTTCCTTGCCGACAAAGTGCACATCGGCAGGCCAATAGCGCTCAAAATCGTCATATTTGTCGTTTAGATAGCCAAGTGCCGTAATATAGTTGGAAAGGGCATCAATCCAGACG
>DUUG01000009.1 GCA_012841675.1 Clostridiales bacterium | reverse complement strand
GGCGAGCTTCTGGTAGAGGCCAAACAGCTTCTGGATGAAACTGCCGCTGCCTCCGGGGATGAGGCCGTAACGGTTCTGAACTCCACATCCTTTGAACGCAATGACGTCATTTATATGGACGATACGGGCAAATTTGTGGACGGGGCCACCTGCCAGCGCATTACCAAGCTGGACGGAAGCAAAAAGCTGGCCGTTGCCAATGTTACCCTGCCTCCGCTTGCTGCCGTAACGCTAGATCTTACGGACACCGAATCCGAAGGCGCATCGCCCTTTGCCTACAAAGGAAACGTTTTGGAAACGCCCTTTGCCACTGTCACCTTTACGGAGGAAGGCACCATTTCTTCCTTCTACGACAAGCGCGCCCTTCGCGAGCTGGTGGGCGAGGGCTATCCGCTGAACACTTTCCTTCTGGCGGAAGATGTTCCCCTCCAGTGGGACAACTGGGACATTGACGCCGACGTAGAGCTGAAATTAAAGCCCGTGGCTAAGCTTCTCTCGGAAGAAGTCGTTTCTGACGGCGCGGTGGAGTTCCGCATGCGCCGGAAATATCAGCTGACGGAAAAATCCAGCATCACACAGGATATGATCTTCTTTGCCAACAGCCCTGAAGTTCGGTTTGAAACCATGATGCACTGGTACGACGATCACAGGCTTCTGAAAACCGCCTTTGATACCTCCATTTTCTCCGACTTTGTGCGGCAGGAAATCCAGTTTGGCTATCTGAAGCGGCCCACCACCCGGAACACCTCCGTGGAGCAGGCCAAGTTTGAGGTGTTAAACCACAAATACACCGACCTGTCCGAGCCGAAGTTTGGCGTTTCCATCTTAAACGACTGCAAATACGCCATCTCCGTCTACGGCGGACAGCTTCGTCTGACCCTTCACAAGGGCGGCAACCGCCCCGACTGGGATGGGGATCATGGCGAGCACTATTGCGAATATTCCTTCCTGCCCCATGAGGGCGGCTTCTCGGCAGAAACGGTCGTTGCCCCAGCGTATGCTTTAAACTACAAGCCTCTCGTGTTTGCCGGCAAGGCGGATTTTGCCTCCTTGGCCAAAACCGCGGATGCCAACATCGTCATTGAGGCCGTTAAGCCTTGCGAGGATGCGGAAAACGCCTACATCCTCCGTCTGTACGAAACCGAGGGCGGATATACGCATACGACGCTGACGCTAGGCCATGCGCCGAAATCCGCTGCCCTTTGCAACATGCTGGAAGAAGTGCAGGAAGAGCTGCCCGCTGCAAAAGAGCTTGCCTTGACCTTCCGACCCTTTGAAATTAAGACCGTTAAAATCTCGTATTAATCTACCCTCGCTGGGGAAAGTGCTTTGCACTTTCCCCGGCGCCGTTTCACCAGAGAGGATTCCATGAAAAAGCAGACTTCCTACCAGAATTATGTTGTGCTGGAGCCGGCTGTATTTTGCGGAAGGCTATCCGGCCGTTTTTTCCGTTTTTGCCTTTTGCGGTCCCCTTCTCTGCTTGCGTTTCTTCCGCTTCAGATCTGGGCCGCGATTTTGGGGCTTTTTCCCTTTTCTCCTAAGATTTCTGCTTACAGGGCGTCCTGTGAGTGGCGGTTTTTAAAAGCCGTGCCAGATCTTTTGTCCAAAGCGTCTGCCTTTGCCAAGGGAAAAAATCGGTTTTCGCTTCCTTCCGATTGCGACGTTTTGGTGTATGACGGGCCTAAAGACCTTCTTTCCCTTTGGTTTAAAGAAGTGCATATTCTTGCCAACCCATTTGATGGCAAAACCGGGCGGTTTACAGCCTACGCAACCGTAAACGAACTTTTGGCAAAGGAAAACGAAATTCCTTCCCTAACCGCCGGCTTGGGAAACTTCCCCTCTGCCGCAAGGCGGAATTACGCCGTTTTCGGCCGAGTTTTCCCTTCCGCAAAAAAGGCGTATCTGTTTGGCATAAGAAAAGCCGTCTTGCGAGGGCTTTTGCTTGCGCTTCTCGGCGTTTTGCTTGGGGTTACGTCGCTTTATTTTGCCCGGGACGGACTATTTGACCTTTCTATGTTCCGATCCTATTTTACAACGGGAAACTTGGCGCTTTTAAACCTTGTGCCGCCTGTTTTGCTTATGTTTTTGCTGTATGCAGTGTTTAACCGAGTCTACGCCGCCTTTGCCGGCACCTTTATTTTAACTCTGATCCCCACTTGGATCAGCTACTTTAAGCGCCTGTATCGAAACGACCCATTCTACTTTGAAGATATCGTGTTAGTGAGAGAAGCGCGAACGATGACCGGGGCGTATGCAATCGTCCTTACGGCCGGCATCTGGCATACGATTGCTGCCGCTGTTTTGCTCTGTATTTTGCTGTTTTTTGTCGCAAAGCCCCGCTACAAGCGACTTTCCGTCCGGGTAGTTTCTTTTGCCTTAACGGGCATTATTTGCATGGGGCTTTTGCAAAATGTGTATCTAAGCGACGAGGTGTACGCTGCCAATAAAAACGAAGCGCAAATCAACCGCTGGTCCCCTACCGAGCAGTTTGTTTCCCGCGGGTTTGTCTATCCCTTCCTCTACAGCATAAAAGATGTGGCAGGCAGCACAAAGCCCTACGATTATGACCAAGCCGCCGTATCCGCCCTGGCAGAGGCCTATCCGGACAAGGACATTCCGGCAGACGAGAAGGTCAACTTTATCTTTATTATGCTGGAGTCTTTCAACGATTTCTCCCGCTTTACAGAGAGTCTCTTCCGGAAAAACCCCTATGCTCCCTGGGACGCCTTGGCAAAGCAGGGCTTGTCCGGCCGGCTGGTGGTAAACATGTTCGGCGGCGGCACCGTCGACACAGAGCGGCGTGTCATGTCGGGCTTATTCCGCCAACCCGTATACAAAAAGGAAACGAACACCTATGTCCAATACTTTGCAAAGCAAGGGTATAAAACCTTCGGCGGCCACCCCAACAACGGATGGTTTTACAAGCGAGCAAAGGCAAACAAAAACATCGGCTTTGCCGACTATGCCTTTACGGAGAACTATTTTTCCGATTTTGCCAACGCCAAACAGGATTCTGTGTTTTTCCCGGAAATTCTTCGCCTTTACGAGCAGAACAAAAGCGACACGGCCCCCTGCTTTGGTTTTTTCGTCACCTACCAAGGCCACGGCCCCTATAACTCGGAAGCAACCTTCGAGGATCCTTATCTGATACAAGGCGATATCCCCGCCGAGGAATACACCTTAATGGAAGATTACTTCCAGCAGATGGCCGACACCTGCCGCCAAGTTGCCCTTCTAACCGACGAGTTGCAAAAGCAGGACGAGCCTGTCGTTCTCGTTGTGTTCGGCGATCACAATCCGTTTTTGGGAAAAAACGGATTTGACCACCTGCAAATCTCCATGGACACGGCAACGGAGGAAGGCTTCTACAACTATTACTCAACGCCCTATATTATCTGGGGCAACCATGCGGCCAAATCTGTATTGAAAAACGACTTAATGGGCCAAGGCCCCGTAATTAGCCCGGAATTTCTGATCCCCACGCTTTTCAAAACCCTCGGCTGGGAAGGAAGCTCTTTGATCCAGGCCAACGGCGCTTTGGCCGAGCGGCTGCCCGTCATCCACAAAACCGGCCGTTTTTTGGAAAACGGCGTTTTAACCGATACGCCCCTGCCGGACCACTATGCCTTCTACCGAAGCATCATCAGCTATCAATATGACTGGCAATCGATAAAAAAATAATCCCAACGGAAGGAGCAGGAAAATGACGGTAAAAACGGTATTTGTCCAGCGTGCCGACGAAAAGAACCCCCGCAGCAGCGAAGGCGATTTCGTTCGCCTGCCAAATGGCCGCATTCTCTTCGCCTACAGCCGTTTCCACGGAGGCAGCCACGACCATTCCCCCTCCGACATCGCAGGGCTGTTTTCCGACGACAACGGCAAAAGCTTTACACCGCCCCAAACGCTTATTACGGCCGGCGAACATCACACCGAAAATATTATGAGCGTGTCGTTGGTAACGCTTAAAAACGGCGACGCGGGCATATTCTACCTGGTAAAACAGCCCGACGGCACCAACGACTACGTTATGCGCCGCACAAAAGACGGCATCACCTTCTCCGAGGCCAAAAGCTGTATTCCTAAAACTTCATCGCAAAGCTATTACGTTATCAACAACGGCCGCATCCTTCGCGCATCAACGGGCCGCCTCATTATCCCCGCCGCTTTGCATCGGAATTCCGACTACAACTTAACCCGGTTTGACGGCCGCGCCCTTGTGGTCTTCTTCTATTCCGATGACGACGGCGACACATGGCACGAAGCCCCCGGCATGATTTTCCCGCCCCACGCCGCCCGGACGCAGACGGGTTTGCAGGAGCCGGGGATTATCGAGCTTCCCTCCGGCGCTCTATACGCCTACGCCCGGACGGATCTGTATTGCCAGTACGAAAGCATCTCCGTCGACAATTTAAATAGCTGGTCCCCTGCCCAGCCATCCCCGTTTTCCTCTCCGGCTTCGCCTCTTTCCATCCGGCAAAACCCCTTTACGGGCGAGTATTTCGCCGTTTGGAACCCCATTCCCAACTATTTCGGCAGGGAAATAGCACCCAGAACCGCCGGAAGAACGCCCCTTGCCATGGCCAGAAGCCAAAACGGCCATGACTTTTCCGCGCTTTTTGTGTTGGAATCGGATTCCACCAAGGGATTTTGCTACCCTTCCCTGTTCTTCCCCGATGCAAACACGCTGCTTTTGTCCTATTGCTTCGGCGGCGAGGAAGACGACGGATTCTTAAACTGCCTGAAAATTGTTCGAATCTCCATTTAAACATGATGCAAAAGGGCTTGCCGCCTGAAATTTCAGACGGCAAGCCCTTTTCTATTTCTACCAGCGGCAGCACGGAATATACCAGCAAAACTTCCCGCCCGTTACCAACGGCGCAAGAATCCGCCCAAACCGGGCAACCATGGTTTTGAAAATCCCAATATAGGCGGTCAAACTGGCTCAGCGCCTTCCGATACACCCCCTATAAAAGCATAAGCGGCTTTGTGTCAACCGAGGGCTGGGGTTTTCCGCCGCGCTGCCCATTCCTCTTTCAAAATGCCATAGCACACAAGGTCACTATATATTCCGTCGCTTTTTCGCCTGCAATGCCGGCGCAAGATCCCTTCTTGTGCCATGCCCACCTTCTGCATCACCCGTCCGGACGCGGGGTTTTCCACATCGTGCTTGGCTATTAGGCGCTCAAACCCCACCGTTCCGAACGCAAAATCCATAACAAGGGCTAATGCTTTCGTCGTAATGCCCCGGTTCCAATAGGCTGCGCCAATGCAGTACCCTACCTCGGCATGCCTATGCCAGTCGGACACGTCAAATAGACTCATAGAACCCACGGGAATCCCTTCCAGCACAATCAGCCAGTGGTAATAGTTGCTTTTCTCATACTCCGGAATCCATTGGGCCAGAATTTCTTTTGTTTCCTCTACGGATGCATGGGCCGACCACGACAAGTACCGTGTCACCCTCTCGTCCGACGCCCAGTTGGCAAACATGGCCGGCGCATCCTCTAAGGTAAATCGGCGCAACAAAAGCCCCGGCGCAGATAATTCCTCCGTTCCCGTGTGGTTTAGCATACTATCCTTCCTTTTCTCCTATGTAAAGCCAGTGCTCTGCCCAGCTTAGATATTCCTCCCGTTCGCAAAGGGCCTCGCTAATATCCAGCCATTTGTTATAGACTTCCGGCGGCTGGCAGGCCAAATTCCGTTCGCAAGGGGATAAAACGCCTTCCTGCGAAAGAAAATGCAGCTGTTTTAGCGGATACCCTTCAAAAAGCCCTCGTGCGTCCTCCAAAGAGGAAAAATGTGCTGTGGTAAAGGCCGGCCCGCCGTAGCTTTTGCCGGCCAGAACGGCGCTGAGATAATTTCTCTCCGCTTCCCCGTCATAAAGAACCAGCCTCGGTTCATACTGCATGGCATAGATCATGCCGGCAAAAAGGGTTATAAAGGTGACATACAGCTTGCCGCCGGGGCGAAGAAGGGAAAGCGCTTGCGAAAGGGCCAGTTTGCGGTCGCTTTCTTCTAGTAGATGGTACATGGGCCCCATGAGAAACACATGGTCAAAGCCTTTATCGCCTTCTGCTTCCAAAATATCCGCCGCTTGCCGTGCGTCGCCCTGCAAAGCCGTAATGGTAAGCCCTTGTTCTTGCGCCTTGGTGGCGGCAAAACGGACATTTTCCTCCGAAAGGTCTAATAGTGTCACATGGCAGCCTTGCTTTGCAAAATGGAGGGCATACCGT
>DUUG01000087.1 GCA_012841675.1 Clostridiales bacterium | reverse complement strand
TTTCCTATCCTCGCACCATGGGCGTAGGCGACCGTTTGGGGCTAGCCGGTCCCGGGCACTTGCGCGTCTTTCAGAAATACGATGCCTTGCCCGTTTTGGCGCAGCAGTCTATCCGCGAACTGAATCTGACTGGACGTACTTACAAGGACGTATTGGATGCGGCCACTTTTGCTGTTTTTCGCGAGGATTTTACACGGGGGTTTGGCGCCGACGGAGATCATTTGAAAACCAGAGATGACGTGGCCTATGCCCTTGGTCTGGGTTTTACCATGATCACGCTGGACTGTTCGGATTACATAAACAACCAAGCTGCCGATCTTTCGGATGAGGAAGCCCTTGCCAAAGCGGGCGACAATGACGAGCTAGAGGCACGGTATTTGAACAGAACCTTCCAGGTGGAGGGGATTCAACTTGCCTTTACAAAAGGCGAGCTTGCCCGTATTCGGCTGATTTACGACCGGGCGATTGCCTTTGCCACGTCGATGTATAAGGAGTTTTTCCAAGAAAAGCGGGCGGATTTTGAGCTTTCCATTGATGAAACCATCACGCCTACTACGCCTTTGCAGCATTTTTATGTGGCCAATGAGCTTGCCTTGCGCGGTGTTCGCCCGGCGACCGTAGCCCCTCGTTTCTGCGGCGAGTTTCAAAAGGGTGTGGATTATGTAGGGGATCTAGCACAGTTTGAGGAAGAATTCTCCGTTCACTGTGCCATTGCCCGTCATTTTGGCTATAAAATCAGCGTCCATTCCGGGTCAGACAAGTTCTCCGTGTTTCCCATTATTGGCCGCCACTCTCGTCAGGAGTTCCACGTAAAAACAGCGGGCACAAACTGGCTAGAGGCTATGTCCATTGTTGCGAAAAAAGACCCGGCTCTGTATCGGGAGATCCATGCGTTTGCTCTTGCGTCCTTTGAAGAAGCTAAAAAATACTATCATGTGACAACGGATTTGACGCGGATTCCGCCAATTTCCGACCTTTCAGACGAAGAACTGCCTGAGCTTTTCAAGCAAAACGACGCAAGGCAGCTGATTCATATCACCTATGGCCTCATTTTGATGGCGCAGGGAGAGAAGGGCTTTCTGTTCCGCGACCGTTTATACAAGCTTTGGAAGAAAGAGCATAAGGCCTATGCCGATGCTTTATATGCCCATATTGCTCGTCATATGGATGCACTCGGAGTTCAGGACCGTTAATAAAGTTTGAACGAAACAAACATGAAATGCCCGAAAATGTTGAGTGTAAAGATATTTCTTGCCTATCAACCAAGTTTTTTATGCGACAAAGTGCAAATTTGCCCATTTTCCAGATTAAGGATAATTATCGAATATTAGAACAAATTATTACAACATTAGTAATAAGTTAACAATTGGCACAAATATAATTAAAAACCTAATATACTAAACTATTCCTCTAAAATATGTATTAACACGATGTTTTTCAAATTGTTCACACTATTTCGACAATATTTTCCGTTAGTTAAAAAATTTTTTTGAAAAAGGTATTTACAAAATTTATTAAGTGTGATATTATAAATACGAAGTTCGTCTGCAATGAAAAATTAGGAGGAAGATTTTGTGAAGAAGCATGTCAGATTAATCGCATTGCTTGTGGTACTTCTGATGTCGGTTGCCCTCTTCGCGGGATGAGGCGGCGATAAAGACGGCGACGATAGCACGACAGCCGGCACTACCGCCCCATCGGCTACAACCACGGCACCCGAATCCACGACCGAGCCCATTACATTTAACGGTCGGGAATTTACCATTACCCATGGTTCTTATTTCCCGTCCAAGGATGAAAACGGCAACTTTATAAGCGCTCTCCACGAAGAGTGGCAGCAGGCTTATGACGAACTCGAAGAGCGCCTGGACATTAAGTTGGAGCAGGCAACTCTCGAAGGTAACGTTCTTGAGAACCTGACTTCTGCCGGTATGTCCGGTCTGAAGCGGGCCGACCTGATTCGTGCTCACCAGCGCGACTATTGGCCCGCAGCGAAGGCCAACCTCATTCTGGCTGTTGACGGCGACGAGCTGAAGAACGCCGGTCTGAACGCTTTTGACGAGACCCGTTGGTATGTACCTGCTGTTGAGCAGTCCAAGCTGTTTGACAAGCACTGGGGTCTGACGGTTGCCTCTAAGTACATCGCTGTTCCTTCCGGTTACTTTGTAACCTTCAATAAGGAACTGGTTGCTGAAGCAGGCTACGACGATCTCTATCAGATGGTTCGCGACAAGAAGTGGACTTGGGATGTCTACCGTGACATCGCTATC
>DUUG01000086.1 GCA_012841675.1 Clostridiales bacterium | reverse complement strand
GGGGTCAATGCCCATCTTCTCAGCATAGTAGCTCTTCATCAGAGCGCCGAACATACCCTGCGGAGATTTTGCAGAGGAAAGGTTCTTGGTGAACTCAGGATAGTAGTATTCACAGAACTTGACCCAGCCGGGGGAGCAGGAGGTAATCAGCGGGAAGGGGCCGCCTTCCTGCATGCGATTGATAAACTCGGTGCCCTCTTCCATAATGGTGATATCGGCGGCGGTGTCCACGTCGAACACGCCGTCAAAGCCCAGATTACGGAGAGCGGTGACCATTTTACCCTGCACGTTGGTGCCGACGGGATCGCCGAAGCATTCGCCCAGCGTCGCACGGACGGAAGGAGCCGTACCAACGACTACGTGCTTATTCGGATCGGCCAGAGCGGCCCAAACGTCTTCGGTTTGATCCTTTTCGTACAGAGCGCCGGTGGGGCAGACGACGATACACTGACCGCAGGACACGCAGGGCACATCGGCCAACTGCTTGTCAAAGGCGCAGGTAATGCGGGTGTTAAAGCCACGGCCGGCCGCGGAAATAACGGCGACTTCCTGATTCAGTTTGCAGGCAGCCACACAGCGGCGGCAGAGGATACATTTGTTGTTGTCGCGGACCATATGGGCGGAGGAAACCTCTTTTTCAAACTCGAGGCTTTCGCCTTCAAAGCGGCCTTCGTCCAATCCATAGTCGTTGACCAGCTTCTGCAGCTCGCAATTGCCGCTTCTGACACAGGAGAGGCACTTCTTGTCGTGGGTAGACAAGATAAGCTCCAAAGTCATTTTGCGGGCCTTGCGCAGAGCAGGCGTATTGGTGCGAACTTCCATCATAACTTCTTCGCCGGTCTCGCGGTCTTTGCGAGGCGGCTCGATGGGGTAGACACAGGCGGCAACTAAGCCACGGGCACCCTTTACTTCCACCAGACAAACGCGGCAGGCGCCGATTTCGTTCAGCTCTTTCAGATAGCAAAGGGTGGGGATGTAAATCCCGTTTGCGCGGGCACATTCGAGGATCGTAGTGCCGGCCGGGGCGGTGCAGAGCTTGCCGTCTATTTTAACGGTAATCATATCAGACATGGTTTTTGCTCCTTTTCCTTACTGCTTGATGATGGCGGCAAACCGGCATTTCTCCATACACACGCCACACTTGATACACTTGGCCGTGTCGATATGGTGAACCTCCTTGACCTTGCCTTCGATTGCATCCACGGGGCAGTTGCGTTTGCACAGCGTGCAGCCGACGCATTTCTCCGGGATAATCACATATTGGAGTAGGTTTTTGCAAACACCTGCGGGACAGCGCTTGTCGCGCACGTGGGCGATATATTCATCCATGAAGTATTGCATGGTGGAAAGCACAGGGTTAGGAGCCGTCTGGCCGAGGGCGCAAAGCGAGCTGCCCTTTACGTGGTTGCAAAGCTCTTTCAACAGCTCGAGATCTTCCATCTCGGCCTCGCCGTCGGAAATCTTATTGAGAAGCTCGTAAATCCGGCGCGTACCAACCCGGCAGGGGGCACATTTGCCGCAGCTTTCGTCAACGGTAAACTCGAGGAAATACTTGGCGATATCTACCATGCAGTTGTCCTCGTCCATAACGATCAAACCGCCGGAGCCCATCATCGAACCAATGGCACCCAAGGACTCAAAATCAATGGGAGTGTCAATCAGGCTGGCAGGAATGCAACCGCCGGAAGGACCACCGGTCTGCGCGGCCTTAAACTCCTTGCCGTCGGGAACGCCGCCGCCGATATCTTCGATAATCTCGCGCAGGGTAGTACCCATGGGAACTTCTACCAAGCCGGTGTTCTGGATTTTGCCGCCGAGGGCGAAAACCTTGGTGCCGGTAGACTTCTCGGTGCCCATGCCCTTAAACCAGTCGGCGCCGTTTAAGATAATGCGCGGAATGTTGGCGTAGGTTTCTACGTTGTTCAGAATGGTCGGCTTGCCAAAGAGACCCTTCACAGCGGGGAAGGGGGGACGCGGACGGGGTTCGCCGCGGTTGCCTTCGATGGAGGTCATCAGAGCCGTTTCCTCGCCGCAGACGAATGCGCCGGCGCCCAGACGGATATCTACATCGAAGCTAAAGTCGGTGCCTAAAATGTTTTTGCCAAGCAGGCCATACTCGCGAGCCTGTTGGATGGCATTCTGCATCCGGCGAACCACAATGGGATACTCGGCACGAACGTATATGTAGCCCTGGTCAGCGCCGATGGTGTAGCCGGCGATTGCCATAGCTTCCAGAACCACATGGGGGTCGCCTTCTAAAACGGAACGGTCCATAAATGCGCCCGGGTCGCCTTCGTCGGCGTTGCAGCAGACGTATTTCTGGCCCTTGGGCTGGGCTTTGGCGAAGTTCCACTTCAAACCGGTGGGGAAGCCTGCGCCGCCGCGGCCGCGAAGTCCGGATTTTAATAAAACATCAATGACATCGTCGGGAGACATCCCGTTCAATACCTTGGCCAAAGCCATGTATCCGTCCGTTCCGATGTATTCGTCGATGCAATCGGGGTTAATAACGCCGCAGTTTCTAAGAGCAATGCGAACCTGCTTATTGTAGAAGCACGTTTCGTTTAAAGCCTTGATATTGTCACCGTCTAAGGTTTCCTGGAACAGAAGGCGCTTGACAATGCGGCCCTTTAGAAGGTGCTCGTCGACAATTTCTTTGCAATCTTCCGGGGTAATCCGGTTGTAAAAGGCGCCTTCGGGATAAACGATAACAACAGGGCCCAAAGCACACAAGCCGAAGCAGCCTGTCTGCACAACCTGCACTTCATCTTGCAGGCC
>DUUG01000085.1 GCA_012841675.1 Clostridiales bacterium | reverse complement strand
TTTGCGACAAAATTTCCGTTTGGGATTACACCACAAACTATAACGGCTATTTCGCGCCATACCCCAATATTGGCATTCTGCTGCAAAACGTGCGGTATTTCGCCGACAGCAACGTGATTCACCTGTTTGAGGAAGACACCCCCGGCACCCATACCGGCGACCTGGCGCCCTTGCGGGCTTATTTGCTTTCCCGCGCCATGTGGAACCCCTATATGAGCGACGAGGAGTATGACGGGCACATCCGAGACTTTTTGGAAGGGTATTTTGGCGCAGGTTGGAAAAATGTTTACCGGTACATACAGATTTTGCTGGAAACCACCGCTGAAAAGCACATTGGCTGCTTTGACCATGTTGACACAATGCTTGCTGAGGGATTCGACGACAAGGCGGCTCTGAGGCTGCAGCCATATCAGGAAATTTTAGAGTCTCACTACCTGACGGATTTTCTTGTCCGCCTTGACGAGGTACAGGCCCTTTGGGATGCCGTTGAGGCCAAAGCCTCAACCCCGGAGGAAAGAGAGCGGATTATCCGCGCCCGCATGTCTTTAGATTATCTCGACCTGTTTTGCCAACCCCATATCAAAGAAAAAATGACAGAAACCGAGAAAAAAGCCCACGAAGAAGCTTTCGCCGGGTTTTTGGAGCGAAAAGAACGCTTTAAACAGCATGTAAATCTCTACACAGCAACAACAGGCTATTGACGATTTTTACAAGCCCTCATTGCCAAGACTTTAGGTCCGGAGGACTTTTTATCGGTTCTTTAATTAAAAAAGCTCTGCCCTCTTTTTGACGGAGGGGCTTTGCATAAATGCTGGACTTTCAGAGACTTAAACCCGGAACCGATCGGTTATGAACTGGTTACTCTAACCAACTGTGCTAAAGGCTCGCTGCCCTGACAGCGGAAACAGATTTGTTGTAGTATTTCCCTGCCAAAAAACCAACGTGAAGTCTACCTTGCCCAGCCGACATTCTTTCAAGCTGGCGAAAAACTCGCCCCAGCTATTTTTTGACCCACACTGTCTGCGAGGCGGAGCCCTATGATTTCCCCATGACCGTCGAGGATTTCTTCTAGAAGTTTGATGAAGGCCTCGTCTTTTCCACTTTTTGGAAAAGGCCTTGTAAAAGCTCTGTGATTAGTGTAATGTTGATTTGATCCATAACTTCATCTCCTATTAGTGTTTGCCTAATACGCTAACATTCTAACAAAAGTCTTTTAGCGCATTTTGATTTTTCACCAATATATGACTTAATCATGAAAAATAAGACAAAAGGATTTGTCGTAACAAAGAAAGGGAGAAATATTAAAATGGATATAGTAAAAAACGGATCTTCCCAATTCAGTATTGTGGTACCCAAAGACGCAAACCATGAGGAACGGTATGCTGCTTCCGAGCTTGCCCATTTTCTTGCACTGATGACAAAAGCAAATCTGCCCATCATACCCGATAGCGAACCCAAAACCGGTCCGGAAATCCTCATCGGTTACAACAGTCGCACGGATTCCCTAGGCGTATCTCCCGACGATACACCCTGCGAGGAGGAATATCAAATTCTTGCCAAGAACGGAGATCTTGTTTTGGCTGGCAGCAAACCCCGTGGGACCCTTTATAGTGTTTATGGCTTTCTGCAGGATGTGCTTGGTTTTCGCTTTTACGCGCCGGACTGCATTAAAATTCCTTATTCTTCGGACATAACGCTGGAGGACGACCTCTCTTTGTTTGATAAGCCCGCCTTTCGTTATCGGGAATCTAATTATGCACATCTCACTATAGGCACTAATGCCGCCCGCGCCCGCCAGAATGGTGCCATCAGCAGGCTTTCAGAAGAACACGGAGGACATCATACTTATGCCCCCGGCTTTTTTGTCCATACATTCCAGAGTTTGATTCCCTCCAAGGAGTATT
>DUUG01000084.1 GCA_012841675.1 Clostridiales bacterium | reverse complement strand
CGGATACATGCTGCTTCGGATTCTGTTCTTGCTGGTCGGTTCCTCCATGCTGACGTATACAACATCGCCGATTTTACTTACCGACGGGATTGAATATTTGCTTTCTCCTTTAAAGAAGGTTCGGTTCCCCGTACACGAGATTGCCATGATGATGTCTATTGCTCTTCGTTTTATACCGACTTTGATCGAGGAAACGGACAAAATTATGTCGGCACAAAGAGCAAGAGGCGCCGATTTTGAAAGCGGCAATATCTTCCGCCGAGCCAAAGCACTTGTTCCCATGCTGGTGCCGCTGTTTGTCAGCGCTTTCCGGCGGGCAGAAGAGCTGTCAACGGCCATGGAATGCCGCTGTTATCGAGGCGGCGAAGGGCGGACTCGCTACCGTGTGATGAAAGCAGGGCCGATTGACGTGTGGGCTGTTATACTGTTTGCCGTTTTACAAGCGGCCGTCATTCTGGCCGGGCGGTTTCACATTTAGGTTAACGGAGGCTTGTATGCGCAATATTGCCCTTTTGCTATCCTATGACGGAACGAATTATCACGGCTGGCAGACACAGGAAAATGCCGTTACGGTGCAGGAAACCATTGAGCATGCGTTAAGCCTCGCCACAGGCGAAAAAATCACCCTTTACGGCTGCGGCAGAACGGATGCAGGCGTGCACGCCAAAAACTATGTTGCCTCCTTTCGCACAAGCTGCACCATCCCGGCCCATCGGATTCCCGCGGCGTCTAGAAGGTTTCTGCCGCCGGATATTACCATTTGGGAAGGAATGGAGGTTCCGGCCGACTTCCATGCCCGGTTCTCCTGCGTCAAAAAAGAATACGTCTATTCCTTCTATTCGGGAACTGCGCCCGACCCCTTCCTTCGGAGGTACGCAGCCTATACGCCGTATCCGATTCGACTGGATGAAATGCAGAAGGCCGCGGCACACTATACGGGTACGCACGATTTTGCCGCTTTTTGCGCCTCCGGCAGTATTGTAAAAAGCACAGTTCGAAATGTTTTTTCCAGCAAAGTCGAACAAAATGGCCCTCTGACACAGTTTTTTGTCTCGGCTGATGGATTTCTTTACAATATGGTCCGCATTATGGCCGGAACTCTATTGTATGTGTCTTTAGGAAAGCTAGAAGCAGAGGATATTCCGGCTGTTTTGGCCGGGAAACGGCGTATGGATGCAGGGATTACCGCTCCGCCGCAGGGGCTTTGCATGAACCGTGTGTGGTATCATGAGGCGGAATTTACCCAAAGAGTTTAAAGCTTAGGAGGTGGCGGCGATGGGACGGAAGATAAATACGGAACAGGATGTAGCGGAGAAAATATCTACCGTATTGCAAAACAAGCGAAAGCGGCACGCCCGACGCCGTCTGTTGGGACGCAGTTTTAAGTTTGTCTCCATTATATCGTTCGTCATTCTGACTTTTGTGGTCATATACAGGTATAAAGACGAGATGAGCATTGATAAATTAAAACAGAGCTTTTTGGTGACGGAAGAATACGGCGGTTTATCCCGCCTAAGCAGTCTGTCGGATACCACTGCCCGGTATGCGGTGCTGGGGGATGGGCTGGCTGTGGCGACAACGGAAAGTGTGCAATATGCTCCGCGCCATGGAGATGGCTTTCGTTTAGACGTTACCCTGAAAAAACCGGGAATAACGGGCGGTGGGCAGGCGGTTTTGGCCTTTGACGGAGGCGGTTCGCAGCTTATTTCCGCCCATACATCAGGCATTCTGGGGCAAAGCAAGGCCGGCGGGAAGATATTGACCGCCTATCAGAACGATACAGGATATGCCTCCGTAATATGGGAAGAGCAGGGGTACAAAAGCAGCGTTGCTGCCTACGATAAATATCTAAAGCAGCTTTATTTATGGCATACGCCCGATTACTATGCTCTAGCCGCTTCTGTATCAGAGAACGGTAAAACCATGGCCGTCGCCGCTGTTACAAGCGGGGAGCAGGGGGATATCAGCGGGCATCTCCTCTTTTTTGCTTTAGACAAGGAAGGATTCTTGCGTTCCGTTCCACTTGGTAACACGCTGCCTGTAGCTGTAAGGGCTTTTGAAGGCGGTTTTATGCTGGTTTCCGATCGGAATGTCCGATCCTTTGACAATAACGGCGAACCAAAAGGGACTTTTTCTCTAGAAGAAGGAGTTGCCTTGCGGGGATTTTGCCAGTGCAAAGGAGCCATGTTCCTTTGGCTGGAAAACACCAAGGTTTCAACGAAGTATAGTATCGTTAGTCTTAACGAGGAAGCCGCTTTATCAGGAAAAATCGAAACCGGCCGAGATATTAAAAGCATGACCGCACGAGATAACACGGTGGCACTTTTAATCGGCGACGACGTTCAGATGTACACAGATATGAAAATGGATAAAGTTATCTCCGGTCGTTCCGGAGTAACGCAAGTTTTTTTATTGTCCAACCTAACGCCGGTGCTTATGACCGGACAGGATGTATTTATTCCCTAAGGCAGACTTTTCAGTTTACCAGAAACATGGTATGATAACTGCGTAGGCTTATCGGGGAGAAGGGAGAGCACCATGGTTTTTTTGCTGGATCTTTTTTTGCTCGGTATTCTCGCATATTCCATATGGAACGGCTATAAAAAAGGGATGATCAAAGCGATGGTCCGTTTCGGGCTTATGTTTGCATCGATTTTGGGTGCCCGCTGGGCTGCCGCCGCTGCGACGCCCGTTCTCTTGGAAAAGCTCCCGCTCCCTGGTGTCGGAACGAAGCTTGCATCTTTTTTAAATATCCAGCTTCCCAAAGCGGGAAACAGCGAGCTGGGCGAGCTTTTAACCGAATGGGGATTTCCGCGCCGGGCGGCCCAGTCCATTGAAAGGCTTTGGGAGGAGTCTGCCGCCTCGGCTTCAGATTCGATTTCCCGCCAGTTGACTCCGGTTTTAGATCGGTTTTTAACGGAAATACTTGTTTTTCTGTTTTTCCTGCTTGTTTTCTGGCTTATAGCAGGACTATTGGCCGGATTATTAGACGGCGCTTTGGAAGTTCCTTTGATAAACAAAACCAACCGCCTCATTGGACTGGGAGCAGGCGCACTTTCGGGGCTTTTGCTTCTTTGGGCCATTGGTTTAGCTACGTCTTGGGCGGCGCCACTTTTAGACGCTTCCTTTGATCTTTCCTTGACTGAAGGATTGGTTCAAAAATCATTTTTCCTCCGTATGCTGAGCAGCTCTAACCCTCTTGGATGGCTGCTTGGGTAGTAGCTCTGCC
Organism: Clostridiales bacterium; assembly: GCA_012841675.1. Classification (GTDB taxonomy): domain Bacteria; phylum Bacillota; class Clostridia; order Oscillospirales; family QAMX01; genus DUUG01. The sequence goes on along the minus strand of DUUG01000084.1, from coordinate 88 downwards.
CATTGATTCGAAAGGAGAAGCTGCCAGATGAATATACCCAATCTATTATCTCTCGTTCGCGTTGCTTTGGTCCCTTGCTTTGCCATTG
>DUUG01000083.1 GCA_012841675.1 Clostridiales bacterium | reverse complement strand
GCGAACTTGTGCCAAGCAGGCTTCCAAATCTCCCGGCGGCGTATTTGTCATGGATTGGACGGAAACGGGCGCATCGCCGCCGATGGCTAAGCTTCCGGCGTATATTTTTCGTGAGGTTCTTCTGTGTATCATAGTATCCTCTATTTCGCTAAGAGCCTTGCCACATCCTGATACCCCACATAGACCATCAAAAGCATCAGAAGGGCAAAACCGGCCAGATGCACATAGTTTTCATGCTCGGTTTTCAAACCCTTTTTCCCAAATAGGGCCAAAATCCCGTCAATGGCAAGGAACAAAATCCGAGCCCCGTCCAAGGCAGGGATGGGAAGCAGGTTCATAAACGCCAGGTTAATGGAGATAAATGCCAAAAATCCCCACAGAAGCGTAAACTGCTGCTCGCCTACCACCTCTACCATCATGGCCGTAATGCCAATGGGGCCGGACAAATCTTCCACGCCGGCTTTGCCTGAAATTAAGTCCACAAGCCCCATGCGCACCAACCGAAGATAGTTGACCGATGTGTTCCAAGTGTGGGCCAGCTTCCTTCCAAAAGTTGCGTCTACAACGGTCAGCCGAAGACCGTAGCCAAAAGATTTGCTTCCGTCATCGTCTATTCTTGTTTTCTTTTCTAGAAAGGATTGGATGGTCATTTTCTGGCCGTTCCGGCGGACTTGCATTTCATAGTCGCCCTTGTAGCCGACAAGCTTTCTTTCGCCGTCGGTTTCTTCATAAACAGGCTCGGCATACCGGTCGAGAAGCAGGGAAATATCCCCCGTAACATATACCCTTTGGCCGTTAATCTTCAAAATCTCATCGCCGGGCAGTAAGCCGCCGTTAGACGTGCCCACTTCGGAGGGAAAGCCGGAGATAATCGGAATGGCCATGGTCTGAATACCGGCCGTTAAAGTCAAAACAATGGCAACGCCCATGAGAAAATTCATAAACGAGCCGGCAATCAAAACGATAAACCGTGCCCAGCGGGGCCGGTTAGAAAAGGCCCGCGGCTCGTTTGAGCCTTCTTCTTCTCCTTCCATGGAGCAGGAGCCGCCCATGGGAAACAGGCGCAGGGCAAACTGGGTTTCTCCCTTTTGAAAGCCAAACAGCTTCGGCCCCATGCCAATGGAAAAATCGTTCACCTTGATGTTGGTTGCCTTGGCCGCTAAAAAGTGGCCCAGCTCGTGAACGAAGATTAAAAGGCCAAACATAAAAATGGCCACAATGATCCTTGGCAGAAATTCCAGAATCCCTTGCATGGCAGTCATCCTTTCATGGAACAGACTATTGTTGGTTTATAAAATCCCGCGAAGTCGCATCAATGGCAAAAATATCGGCCAGCGTATCGGCAGGCATATGGGAAAACTTCTCCATAGCGCGGCCCACCCGCTCGGCAATCTCTAAAAACCGGATTTCTCCGGCCAAAAACCTTGCCACAGCCACTTCATTGGCCCCATTTAGTATAACAGGGGCCGCACCCCCTTCCCTTGCGGCCTTGCGAGCCAAGGAAAGAGCGGGAAATGCCTCCTCATCCGGCGGAGCAAAGTGCAAAACGCCGATTTTCGTCAGATCCAGCCGCGGCAGGTCAGACGGCACCCTTCTCGGCGCTGTCAGCGCATATTGAATGGGCCCGCGCATATCGGGCAGTCCCATCTGCGCCAAAACCGACCCGTCTGTGGTTTGAATCAAAGAATGCACAATGCTTTCCCGGTGGATCACGATGTCAATCTTATCCTCCGGCATGTCAAACAGCCACATGGCCTCGATAAGCTCCAGGCCCTTGTTCATCATGGTAGCGCTGTCGATGGTAATTTTCGGCCCCATGCTCCAATTGGGATGGGCAAGGGCCTCTTTAGGCGTAACATTCTCCAGTTCCCACCGTTTTTTCCCGAAAAACGGGCCGCCGGAGGCCGTTAGTATAAGTTTTTCCGGCTTATCCCCATCTGCCAAAGCGGACATACACTGGAAAATCGCCGAATGCTCGGAATCCACCGGCAAAAGCCGCACGTTGTTTTCCCTTGCCGCTTCTGTCACCAGCCTTCCGGCGCAGACAAGCACTTCTTTGTTGGCAAGGGCTATGTCTTTCCCTGCGGATATTGCCGCCATCACCGGCGCCAGCCCCGCCATGCCCACCATGGCGGCCACCACTGTGTGGGCCTTGCTTTCGGCGGCCGCTTCTAAAACGGCCTCTTTTCCGCCGGAAACCTGTATGGGAAGGTCCGCCAAAGCAAGCTTTAGCTTGGCTGCCGCCTGCTCATCTTCTAAAACGGCCATTTTCGGCAAAAAGGCCCGGGCCTGCGCCTCTATGACCGATACATTGCTTTTCGCCGCCAAAGCGGCCACCGGAATTCCTAAGCTTTTCGCAACAGACAGCGTCTGCTGCCCAATGGAACCGGTAGATCCTAGTATGGCAATTGCACCGCCGTGCAACTGAGCACTATTGTACTCCTTATTTATATGCATAGGTTTTCCCTCTCTATGCGGAAATAAACGTCAAAACCGACCACAGCACGAAAACCACCGGCGTGGTCAAAAACACACTGTCAAACCGGTCCAG
>DUUG01000082.1 GCA_012841675.1 Clostridiales bacterium | reverse complement strand
TGTGCCGTCCGAAGGTGCTTTTGCTGGATGAGCCGCTTGGCGCGCTTGACCTTCGCCTGCGCAAGGATATGCAGCAGGAGCTGATGCGTATCCAGCAGCAGTTGGAAATAACCTTTATTTACGTGACCCACGATCAGGAAGAGGCTCTTACCATGAGCGACACGGTTGTTGTCATGGATAAGGGAATCATTCAACAAATCGGTACGCCCGAGGACATATATAACGAGCCGGTCAACGCTTTTGTGGCCGACTTTATTGGAGAGTCTAATATTATTGACGGCATCATGCGGGATGATTACCTGGTAGAATTCTGCAACATGCGCTTTACCTGTCTTGACAAGGGTTTTACCAAAAACGAGCCGGTGGATGTTGTGCTACGCCCGGAAGACATAGACATTATCCCTTATGAGGAAGGCCATATCCGCGGTTGGGTCGATTCCGTCACCTTTAAGGGTGTGCACTACGAATTTATCATCGATGTCAGCGGATTTAAGTGGCTGATTCAGTCTACCGACTATCAAGCGACAGGCACAGAAGTCGGCCTTGTCATTAATCCGGAAGATATCCATATTATGAAAAAGAGTGCCTATTCCGGCACGGTAGGCGATTACAGCAGCTTTAGCGAGGAATTCGCGGAGGATGTGGACTTGTCCGATACGGCTGAGGCCATTGCCGCCGCTGAGGCCGAAGCCGCGGAACGGGAGGACAGGGATGCATAACAACAAGGCACGCTTTTTGGCCGCGCCGTATCTTCTCTGGATGGCGATGTTCATTATCGTACCTCTGGCCGTTGTTTTGTTTTTCGCCCTGACAGACCCCTCCACCGGTCAGTTCACTTTGGGCAACCTATCTCGCATGGGCAATCATCTGCAAACCTTTGGCGATTCCATCTGGCTTGCTTTGGTAGCGACAGTCGTTTGTCTTTTCGTTGGCTATCCGGTGGCATATGCCATTTCAAAAGCCTCCGATTCCCAACAGCGTTTGCTGGTTATGCTTTTAATGCTTCCCATGTGCATGAGTTTTTTGCTTCGCACGATTGCCTGGGTTGCCATGCTCGAAGATACGGGGCTTATCAACCGTCTATTTAACGCCATTGGGTTTGGACCGTTTCGTCTGATCCGCACGCCGGGGGCCGTCGTGCTCGGCATGGTGTATAACTATCTGCCGTATATGATTCTGCCTTTGCACAGCGTTTTGGCCAAGCTTGACAAACATCTCATCGAGTCGGCGCAGGATCTCGGATGCAACAGCAAAAACGTGTTGGCGAAGGTGATTCTGCCGCTGAGTTTGCCGGGGATTATTGCCGGAGTTACCATGGTATTTGTCCCTGCAGTCAGTACCTTCTATATCTCACAAAAACTCGGCAGCAGCGGTACCCGCCTTATCGGTGACGTCATTGAGGAGCAGTTTAAGCAAGCGTATAATCCCAATTTAGGCGCGGCACTCTCTCTTGTGCTGATGATTTTGATTTTCCTTTGTATGTGGATTATGAACCGCTTCACCGATAGCGATGAGGTGTTGCTGGTATGAAAAAGTTTAACAAGATTTTCACCATTATTGTGTTCGTTTTTCTCTATGCGCCTATCGTTCTGCTGATCATTGCTTCGTTTAGCGGCGGACGCGGTTTAAACGACCTGCGAGACTTTTCCTTCCACCAGTATCGTGAGCTGTTCCGCGACAGAGGCCTTATGCAGAGCATGCTGAACTCGCTTCTCATCGCCGTGCTGTCATCGCTGATTGCCACGGTTCTGGGCACCATGGCGGCCGTTGGGATTCACTCTATGGGGAAAAAGATGCGCTCAGTGGTGATGTCGGTAACGAACATCCCTATGATCAATCCCGATATTGTCACCGGTATTTCTTTGGCACTTTTGTTTGTGTTTTTCGGGCGTATGTTCCGTATCAACAACATCATGGGCGTGTTCACCATTCTCATTGCCCATATTACCTTTAACCTTCCATACGTCATACTCTCGGTCATGCCAAAGCTTCGTCAGTTAAACAAACACCTGACCGAAGCGGCACTTGACCTTGGCTGTCCGCCGGCAAAAGCATTTTTCAAAGTCGTTCTGCCGGAAATTATGCCAAGCATTATCTCCGGCGGTCTCATGGCTTTCACTATGTCGTTGGACGATTTTGTCATTTCCTACTTTGTCAGCGGCGCCACGTTTGAAACGCTTCCCGTTCAGATATATACCTATACGAAAAAGCCCCTGCCGGGACGCATTTATGCGCTTTTCGCCGTGTTGTTCACACTGATTCTTCTGGTAATGCTTCTGATGAACCTGCTGCAGCTACGTGAAACGCAGCGGCGGAACAGAAAGCTGGTTATGCCGACAAACGATCTATAAATCGAAAGGAGCTAGATAGATGAAAAAGCTTGGATGTTTATTGGTCCTTCTACTGATGTTGGGACTCGTCACTCCCCTATCCGCCACTGCTGATGATACGGTTGCCGTCCCTCTGACCGGTGAGTATATTAACGTCTACAACTGGGGTCAGTATATTGCCGACGGCTCCGATGGATCCATCGATCTAAACGCCGAGTTCACCCGCCGCACGGGGATTAAGGTCAACTACTCGACGTATGAAAGCAACGAAGCCATGTACACCCGTTTGAAAAACGGCGGCTCGTCCTACGATGTGATTATCCCGTCCGACTATATGATCGGCCGTTTAATTGCAGAAGATATGCTGCTTCCTTTGGATTTTAACAATATCCCCAACTATCAGTATGTGGATGAGGAATTTAAAAACCGCAGCTATGACCCTGAAAACCGCTATTCCGTCCCCTATACTTGGGGCACTGTGGGTATTATCTACAATACTAAATACGTCACAAAACCTGTGGACAGTTGGAGCATTCTCTGGGATCAGGACTATGCGGGCAAAATCCTCATGTTCGGCAACCCGAGAGATGCGTTTGGCATAGCGCAGTTGCTGCTTGGCATTGACGTTAATACCGCCGATAAAGACCAGCTTCAGCAAGCCGCGGAAAAACTGAAGGAACAGAGATCAGTGGTACAGCAGTATGTAATGGACCAGTCCTTTTCTCAGATGGAGCAGGAAGAGTCTTGGATTGTTCCCTACTATGCCGGCGATTTCCTAACCATGCAGGCAAACAACGATAACCTTGCTTTTGCATTTCCGAAGGAGGGCTTCAACCTCTTTATTGACGCTATGTGTATTCCTGCCAGTGCGCAGAATAAAAAAGCCGCGGAAATGTATATCAATTTCATGTGTGATCCAGAAACTTCGGCCATGAACATGGAATTCCTCGGCTATTCCACGCCTTTGTCCGAGGCTAAACAGTATATGTCCGCCGAACTGGTGGAAAGTGAAATTGCCTACCCCAGCGCGGAAATTCTGGCACGCGGACGCACCTTTGAAACGCTACCGGATGAAACCATCCGCTACATGGATGAGCTTTGGTCCACGACGGTTCGCGCCGGCGAAGGAGTTTCTTTGGTTGTGTATGTGCTGATTGCGGTCGGCATAGGTGCTCTAGCCGTCTTCCTGTTCATTCGCAAGAAAAAACGCAATAACTACTAAGAAGAAAAATACCCCGGTAATTCGGGGTATTTTTTCTTTATACTATTTGATTCTCTTACGATTCCTGCTATAATCCCATTAACGGGGAAAGGAGGAACGCAAATGAACGTAAAGGCATCCAAATATCAACCGGCGCGTACGGACGGTGTTTGCGAGTGGTATACGCACCGATACGCCGCCCATACCGGCCTAACACGAGTAGAACGAAAAACCTTGGAAACAGATTCTGATTTTATTCACAATGCGCAGGAACGAATCAGCCCCGACAACGGTCTGACATGGGGGCCTTGGGTAGATATTACCAGCGAAACCCTTTTATACATGGGTTCCCATGAAATTGAAACCACATCCTTTACGAAAATCTGGAACCCTATACACAGTCACTTTGTGGAAATGCTTTTAGAACGCGTCTTTACAAATGGACATAAGGAGGCCTACGACCGGTGGTATAAAGCAGAAGCCGCATTCTCCGACCATACACTCCTTCGCATTTCTACGGAAAGCGGCGAATCCTCAACACAGCTGGTGCATTATGAGTCAGGTTTGGAACACCGACCAATTGACCCCACAACGCCCGAATATTACAACCGCAACATGGCCTATTGCGGAACAAATTTGGTCGTTGATCCCCAAGGCGACCTGCTGATTCCGTTAGGTGTTCCCGTTAGCAAGTGTTGCGAACTGCTTGGTTCTAACGTGGAGGATGTGTTTCCTTCCTGCCCGCAAATCATGAAGGGCATCATTCTCGTACGAGGCGTTTGGAACGGTTCACAGTACGATTTTATTCCCTCGCAGCCGGTGGTAATCTCTGACCGACTCAGTTCCCGCGGGGTAGATGAGCCTACTGTCGCCCTGTTAAACCAAGGCCGTATCTTGATCGTCTTTCGCGGTTCCAATGTTAGAAACCCCCACTGGAACACGCGAATTGAACCCGGCATGCCCAGTGCCAAATGGTACACATACTCGGATGACCAAGGCCGCACCTTCTCCCCTCCCTCTCCCTGGCACTTTGATGACGGAGAAATCATCTATTCCTCCGCAACCATTTCATACTTCGTCCGTAACTCCCAGAGCGGAAACCTGTACTGGATCGGCAACATAACAGATCACAAAGCCTATAGCAACTACCCGCGCTGGCCTCTTTGCTTGGTGCGTGTCAATGAGGAATTTGGCGTCGCTGAGAAAGATTCACTTACGATCATTGATACCAAGCGTGAAGGGGAATCGGATCTGGTGCAGCTATCAAACTTCTCGTTCCTAGAAAACCGTGAAACCGGCCGGCTTGAGTTATATGTTACAAAGATCGGTCAGTACGACAACCAGCCCTGGCAGCATGGCGATGTCTGGCATTATGAAATTGACTGGACATAAACAACAATAAAACCGGCACTTTGGTGCCGGTTTTTTCGTTGTTTATGTCCAGTCAATTTCATAATGCCAGACATCGCCATGCTGCCAGGG
>DUUG01000081.1 GCA_012841675.1 Clostridiales bacterium | reverse complement strand
GAAATGATCGGTTTGCCCGCGGGCAATGTCGCAGTAGAGGTTAATTTTGCGGTCATTTCCGAAAAAATCGTGGTGATCGCCTTTCGGCAAGGGCACATAATCGAAGAAATAGAGGGAGTTTCCGTTTTTGCCATCCATTCCGCTGTATCGGAAAATGCATTTTCCTTCAGAATCGTTCTGTTCGACGCACCAGAGGAAGGCGCGGTCGCCCCAGGCGGTTACGGGACGTTCTGCGGGCTTTCCGCTGAAGTTGTAAAACGCGGCGGCGCGGAACACGAGGGTCGCCAGCTGCCATCTTAGGGTATTTTCGGAAAAGTGAGCGCCGGCAAAGCCGATGTTTCGATAATCGTCCAGCCGTTTGTCCAGAAAAGAGGCGATTTTGACGGCAATTTCCTCGTAAAACGGTTCCGAAGCCCGATCAATTTCGTCCGCACATTCTTTGGTGATGAGGATGACGTTGATGCTATAAAGGTTTCCTTTTTTCACGAGGATTTGCTTATCCGTCAAAGCGTCGATGTCTTCCTCGATGTAGGGCAGGGCCACTCCGATTTCCAGGCTAATTTGCTCGACTGTTAGCGCGTCGTTGTAGCAGGCGCAGACGATGTTTTGCCGAACCTTGCTTTGCAGAAAGTCCCAGAAGTGGTTCGGGCCTGTGCCGCTGTACATGGGGATCAGAGTTTTGGGGTTGTAGCTTAAGGTTCCCAGTTTGCGTTCCATGTGCATCCCTTCTTTCAACAGTTTTCGAGATTTAAACAGAAGATACTTGACCATGCTTTCGCTTATAGACAGGGCGTCGGAAATCTGCGCGCAAGACCGGTTTTCCAGATAATAGAGAACCACCGCCTGCCGGTATTTCTTAGCCAGAAGCGAAAGTTCCCGCCGCAGAAGGGAAACGTCCGAATCCTCGTCGAAGGCAAAGGGGTCATCGGGAAAAGGAAGATCCTCCGGCAGTTCGCATTCCTTTCGGCTTGCCCGTTTTCGGCACCATTGCTTATACACGTTTCCGGCAACAGACCACATAAATGAATAAAAAGCGCTATGATCCCGAAGGTTGGGCACGGCTTTTATGAGTTCCAGCAAAATTTCCTGCGAAAGGTCTTCCGTCTCTTCGCCGCTTGCTGTTCGTAAACGGCTGTAGTTGTAGATTACCTTGGTTATCTCTGTTATCTTGTCTTTCGGCAGTGTTTGCATATTTCCGCGTCCCCGTTTATAGCTTTCTGTCTATATAGTGAAAGAAGGTTGGGTTTGGTTAAAGAAAACTTAGAAAATTATTTTGCTATCCGGTTACCGTCTTTATCAAACGTCTTTTTCAGGGCTTTTTCGGTATGCACAATCGGCACAAACAGCAGAATTACTTGGCAAATGCATACGACCAGGCCGACAACTGCGATGGTGTCAGGATCTTTGCCCCATACAAAAAGCAAAGGAAAAACAGATACAGGAAGCATGGCTAAGCCGTAGATGGAAAATAGTTTTCCGCTATACTTGTGGGCAAAATCCCAAGTGTCCATGTTTTTCATGGACATGGATGTTCTATATCCGTAAAAAGGATTGATTTTCTTAGGTGTGTTTTTCTTAAAATATAGGCCAAAGGCAATCATTATAATGGGAATGAGCAAGTCTGTGGCCAACATAAGTATCCAAGTGTCCATTTTTGACCTCCTGGTTTATCAAGCTTCTCTGGATTAAGCGGTTGGGCATATGAGGTCTGAAGCAAAAATCCGCAGAAAAGGCTCTCTGCGGATTTTTGTAGATTAATCGATGTCCTCAACAACCCGCTCCGGCGGGCGATCCAGCACAAAGGGGTCGCGCAAAATATACTTCATCAT
>DUUG01000008.1 GCA_012841675.1 Clostridiales bacterium | reverse complement strand
TTTGCTTGCTAGACTATCTCAATCGAAATAGGCTCCATGGTAATGGTGCGTCCGTCGGTGAAAGTAACGGTAGCTTCCTTCATGAGATCGTTGTAGAGCACCAGCTTGCCCGTTTCCAATGCACTTAAGTATACGCCACGGGGCCGTTTGGTCAACAGCATTTCCTTTGTCAGATTATCCAGACTTGGAACGGAAAGAAGCGCCTCGGCCACATCGTCTATGTAAGCGTCTAAAGGCTCGCACAGGGGGTGGATAAAGATTACGTGGCCCTTGCCGGTTTTGCCTCTAAGCCACTTGTGATAGATAGACTGGTCGCCTTCCACCGTAATAGGTCCCCGGCGGCAGTTGGATTGGGTAATGGGATAGATGACCGTGCCGCCGTTTTGCACCCACTCATCAATGCGGTTTAAGACGTCTGCCTCGATATAATCGCCGTCGTGGTTGCGGGTTAAGAACACAAGGGCCTTATAGGCCTGTTTCTCTAGCGCGCCTTCCATAACCATGCGCTCGGAGCAGAAATCATAGTCGAGCTTGCGACGGAGGGGGAATACCTGGCTGAAGAAGGAAGAACCGTCCAGCCAGCGGATGGCAGAGTCGCTCAGCTTAGAAAGGGTATCGGGATACATGACGGCCACATCGATCAAAGGTTTTGCACGCTCGTTGAGCAGGGGAGCATATTGGTTCCACAGCGGCGCACTTTCGTCGCATCCGAAGAAGTTTCCGCCGTAATAGAACAGGTGCTGACCGTTGTTGACGACAATGTTGTACAGCCGGTTGATAACGCCTCGCGCCGTGCTATAGCCTGCCGGCTCAGACCCGAAGGGGATGTCATAGAACCGGGCTGCGCCGGAGAGCATGCGGGTAATGGCAAAGTTCAGCTCATAGCTTTCGTCCTCGTTGGTTGCGCGGATACCGCCGTTTACGGCCACCATGCCCTCGGTTTGATCCGTAAAGTCGGTGCCGGCTTCGCAGAAACCCCAACCGCCGGAGGATTGATAGATGTCGTGGGATTTCAGTTCCTCGCGAACCCAAACGGCCCAGCGGTTGCACCAGTCTGTCATCTCAAACATGTACCAGTCAACAAAATCCTTCCGCTTGCGGAGATTATTGGTCTGGTAGGGGAGGTATGTTTCCACTTGGTCGAAGGAGGCAATCTCCTCCTCCCATGCGGCAGACAAAGCGGCGGGAGTTTTGTATTTCTCGGCAAGCCAAGTGGCATATTTCCGGTTGGCATCCGGGCCTTTGGCCCACCAGCCGATATGCATATGCTCTTTTAGGCCCTTATAACCCCAGTTGCCTGTGGCGGGATACTGGCTTTCGCCGTAGTTTCCGCTGGGGCCAAGACGAACGCCGAAGACGTTTTTGTTGCCCTCGAAGTGGCGGCCTAGCTCGTGCAGGAAGGCTTTTACATAGGGAGTCTGCTGTTCGTTGAAGATGGTGGGCACGTTGTTATCCTGCCCGTGTTCCAAACAGGTGAAGCCCGTAAAGCCTTCGGTGTGCTCTCGGTACCATTCGGGCAGGGCGTAGGCGGAGCCGCCGATAATGAGCGGGAACCAGCCCATGCCGTACTCAGCGGCCAGCTCGATGACCGAATCGTAGAAGCTCCAATCGAATTTGCCCTTTTCATACTCGATGAAGTTCCATTTGACATAGCTTTCTATGCCGTTAAAGCCCAGACGGCGAAAGTAGGGGCACTGCTCGCGCATGGATTCCAGCGAATTGGGCAGCCCTTCTCTTGTAGGAGCGTCGGCGCCGACGGAAACAATCAGCTGCATCCACGGGTCGGGCGTAAACAAGGGTTGCACCTCGTGGGGCTTGGCACGCTGCTCTTTGGCTTTGGCAATGGCATCTTGATCCACGCCGGGCACCACAGAAAGCGTAAGCAGACCGGGCATATTAACCATAACGGCCTCGATTTTCCCGGTGGAAAGGGCTTTCTTTGCCTCGGGCTTTGAAGCGTCTAAAATGAAAACGCCGGTTCGAATCCGGCCGGTGCCGCAGGAGGTATAGCCGGCAACGGCCCTCGCACCCATCCCGTTAACGGATAAAAAGGCAAACCCGGGATCGTTATCGGCAAACTCGGCCACAAAAGTGTACTTCTCCGCCGGGGGAAGCTCTCCTTCGAACGCATACGTAACGCCTTTACGGTGGTATAAAAAGTCTTTGTCTTTCCGGAAGCCTGCTGTTTTGTCTTCCATTTTCTTGAGCTGGATCATACTGTTCTCCTCCCGTAATCCATAATCCAATTTTAGCCAGGGGCCAACAGCACCATTATAACACATACAGACAAAATGAGAAGTAATAATGGAAAGTTTTCTTCGAAAAGATTTCCATGTATTTAATATGTGTTATAATCCTATAGAGATATAAGCAAAAAAGGAGGAATCGCCATGCCTTCTATCGATTACAGCCATCATCCCGCCCTTTGCCGTATACTTAATGGTATGGAAGTTGACCTTTTGGGAGAGATTTGCCCGGACGTACATATAACAGACCGGGGCAACGGCTTTTTTTCCGTCGAGCTTTCGACAGAGCTGCCCTTTGCACTTAAGCAGGACAACTGGCAAGTTCGTCTGTACCCGGCTATAAAGCCGCATTTTCATTGGGCGCCGCATTTGACGCCTAATGAGATGAGTGTCATTGACATGCACGTCTATCGGACACCGGCGCTCATTATGCAGGACGAGAAGGCTTCACTTTGTGTTATGCCGGATGTATTGTTGCCGGCACCCTCCTACAGGTGGTATATGGATCTCAACGCAGAGGAAAACTGCCTGATACTCGGAGCGTCGAAAACAAAGGTGACCGAGCATGTGCTGTATGAACGCGTGGCAGGGGCCGTTTTTCCGGCAGGGCGTTTTTCTTTTTCCTTTACCATCCTTCTGCAAAATGACAGGGATGGGCTAGATAATCCCTTCCGCCGCGTTTTGGCCTATTGGTGGGAAAAAATGGGCAGCCGGCAGGCGCGTCAGCTTCTGCCGAGGGAAGCCCTGCTTCCGGCTTATGTTAAGCGGGCATTTGCTTGGGCGTTTGATTTATGGAAAGAGCAGATGTGGCAGGAATTTTGGCTAAGTGGCAAAAAGGTGGGTGCCCCGGCTTTTATTGTCAATGTGTCTCAATGCAAAAATTACGCGAAGCCGTGGTCCCAGAGAGAATCTCTTTCCGTTTGGAACCAGGCATGGTTTTCCTCCCTCCGTTCCGCCGCGGGGCAATACCGGTACGCCAAGGCGTGTAACGATGAGGATCTTTTAGAAAAAGCCCGTATGACGAAAGAACTCGCCCTTTCGTTTCCGCAGAAAAACGGACTTTTTGATGCGGTGATCGCCGTTCCCAACGAAAAAGTGGAGATAGATGGCGTTAAGGTGGACCGCCCGTTGTCGTGGGACAACTATTATTTCGGAAACAGCAACCGAAACCCCTTTACACGGAATCTTCACAAGGCGCCGTATCATATCCTGGACATGAGCGTTACGGCAACAGAAATGCTGCTTTGGTATGTAGAACTGGAGGCGGACGAGCGTTTGCTTTCTTATGCCGTTTCCTATGCCGATGCCCTTATTACATGGCAGGACGAGGAGGGGTTTTTCCCCGCTTGGATTGACAAGGAAACGGGCAAAGCCCATGCCATTCTTCGGAAATCACCGGAATCGGCGGCGTCGGCAACTTTGCTTTGGATGCTGTACCGGTTGACCGGACAGGAAGAATATCGCGCATCGGCAGAAAAAGTGCTTGCCGCTATGGAAAGGGAGATCCTTTACACAGGTAAATGGGAGGATTTTGAAACGTACTGGTCCTGCGGCCGGTATGGATATGATACGCTGGTGGGCAAAAAGGTAGCGCGGAACAATATGTATAAGCAGTCGACGCTGTCTATGTTCTACACCGCGGAAGCTTTTCTGACGGCTTACCAAGTAACGGGGGATAGCGCGTATCTGCGTCTGGGACAGCGTGCCTTGGATGAGATGTTGATGGTGCAAAGCTCCTTGCAGCCGCCCTGGTTTCCCTTGCCGGTTGTAGGCGGGTTTGGCGTCATGAACGCCGATGGCGAGCATAATGACGCAAGGCAGAGCTTGTTTGCCAACTTGATTTTAAAGTATGGCTGTGTGCTTTCCCTTCCTGAGTATACGGAAAGAGGGCTTGCGGCACTGAAAGCATCGTTTTCCATGATGTATTGTCCGGAAAACCCGGTGGCAAAAGCTGCGTGGGAGAAGCGATGGCCGTTTTTAAACGAAAAAGACTACGGGTTTACCATGGAGAATTACGGTCACAACGGGTATACGGAAGCTATCGAGGATGGCATCGGCGAATTCACGATTTGGGATTGGGGCCCCGGATCTGCGGCGGCGGCGGTGATGCGCGCGGCAGAGCGGTTTCCGGATTTGCTGGAAGAATGTAAGCTTTAATATACCAAGCCGCTTGCCTCGATGATATTTCGGATAGAAAAC
>DUUG01000080.1 GCA_012841675.1 Clostridiales bacterium | reverse complement strand
CGTGTTTTTGCAGGCCGTCGGCATTGCACAGCTTTTGTTCCAGCTCGGTCTGTTCGTGCCGGCCACCGAAGCCGCCATGACGCCGGTTACATCGCTTCTTACCTATTTTTCCGACGTGGAAACCGAGGCGTTCGGCGCGGGCAAGTTCATGAAGGAGTGCGAGCTGGTCAAAGGCCTGCTGGAACAGGCAGACGACCGCAGCATGGTATTGCTAAACGAGCCGTTTACCAGCACCAATTTGCAGGAAGGCGTGGCCCTTTGCGATACGGTCATCCGTCTGCTTGCCAAAACCGGCGCCAAGGGCATTGTGGTGACCCATTTCCACGAATTAACCAAGCTGAAAGACGAGGTAAACGCACAGTATCCGAGAACCAAGCTGGAAAACCTCTCCGCTGGCATTGCCGACATCCAATCTGCCGACGGTTTGACCCGCCGGACGTATGTTATGCAAAGGGGTGCCGTAGATACCCGCGGATTTGCGAAGGAGATTGCCGCAAAATACGGCATTGACGAGTCGCTCTTGCACAGAGGAGGGTGACTATGTCAACCCGCTATCATCGAGTAAACAATTTGCTTGTCTCCACGTTTTTAAGTCGGATTCTTGAGCAGTTTAAACTGCCCATGAGAATTTGCCCGCCCATTCGGCTCCTTCTGATTTTAAACCTTATAAATATTCCTTTTTACTTTTTGTTTGCCTTCGTATGGGTTAGCGAAGTAGTCCAGCTGATTCTTCTTTGCACCGGCGCCATCATACTGTTTGGATACATTTTCATCAACCGGGCGTATTACCAGCTTTGGAAGGCCGCCCATGGGCATTCTGCTTCTTGGCTTTTGTTGCAGGTTGTGATGCTATTGGCGTGCCATGGCGTTGTGTTTCTGATCGCTTCCCTGCCCGGCGTTTCGATTGTCTAGCGCCTCGAAAAATGTTATCGCCCGAAATCCATCCGAAGGGTATACTTTGCTATCGGTTCGTGTTACAATAAATCCCGGTTTCGCCGCGGTTTCTGATGGATTAGAGATGGCGGCATAACTTCCGATTATCTATAATCGGTTTGCTACTTTTTGAAAACTCACTCGGCCAAGGGCCGGAAAGGACAATCTATGCAGCTTCGATTTTGCGTTCCCACCTTGTTTGGACTGGAGGGGCTAACCGCCGACGAGTTAAGACGCCTTGCCATGGCCGATGTTTCGGCTGAAAACGGCCGTGTCTTTTTCAACGGCACATGGGAAGACGCGGCCAAAGCCAACCTTTGGCTTCGCACGGGGGAACGTGTTTTACTTGTACTTGGAGATTTTTTAGCTCGCACTTTTGACGAGCTGTTTGAGAGTGTAAAGGCCCTGCCGCTGGAGGATATCATTCCCAAAAATGGGGCGTTTCCTGTAAAGGGGCATTCGGTTCGCTCTCGGCTCATGAGCATTCCCGACTGTCAAAAAATCATCAAAAAAGCCGCGGCCACCCGTTTGGGCCATGCCTACGGCTTAAATATGTTGCCGGAAACGGGCACATTGTACCAGCTTCAGTTTATAATACTCAATGACCGCTGTTTGCTTCTGCTGGACACCACCGGCACTGCGTTGCATAAACGCGGCTATCGTCCGGCGGCAAGCGAAGCTCCCATTCGCGAAACGTTGGCAGCGGCCATGGTTCTGTTAAGCCGCCGGCGGGGCGACCGTCCCTTGTGCGACCCGTTTTGCGGCTCCGGCACCATTTTGATTGAAGCGGCCATGCTTGCTTCCAACC
Organism: Clostridiales bacterium; assembly: GCA_012841675.1. Lineage (GTDB taxonomy): Bacteria > Bacillota > Clostridia > Oscillospirales > QAMX01 > DUUG01. Next base: position 426 of record DUUG01000080.1, on the reverse strand, counting down.
GGGCGCCGGGCGCTTTGCGGCACTTTGCCATGGAGCAGTTTGATAATGCGGATGCGCAAATGTTCCGCCGGCTGCGCGAGGAAACGTTGGAGGTCCTGACTCCCTTTGAAGGGCCCATTACCGGCAGCGATATGGACCCTGCGGCCATTGCGCTTGCGAAAGAAAACGCCAATCGGGCAGGGTGCAGCGGGCAAATTGCCTTTACCTGTGCCCCGTTTTCTCGGGAGGTATTGCCGGACAGCGGCATTATCATCACCAACCCGCCCTACGGCGAGCGGTTAGGCACCGAAGTGCAAGCACGGGCGCTGTATGCCCAAATGGGCAAGGTGCTGGCCGAAGGCCCTAATCTAGGCTTGTATGTCATCACGCCGGACAAGGAGTTTGAGCGTATGTTTGGAAAGAAGGCCGATAAGAAACGCAAGCTCT
>DUUG01000079.1 GCA_012841675.1 Clostridiales bacterium | reverse complement strand
GTTTCTGTTTGACCTTCTCACCGTGTTGATTTTCCCTTGGGCCGGGCGCCTTGCTTGGTCTATCGGACACAAGTTTTGGACTATGGGTTGGCACATCTGTCAATGACACGTCTTCCGTCGTTGCGGCGGGGTATGCCTTCTCGGATGTGGCCGGCCAATTGGCCGTTATTGTGAAGCTGACGCGAACTCTCTTTATTGTACCCGTCGTGCTTGTGTTCCCGTAAACGCCAAAATGTCCCGGCAAACCGGAGCTTTAAAAGCAAGCTCTAAAAAACCTCATCTGCTAAAGATCTTTCCGTTTTTGTTTTGTTCTTCCTTTTGGTAGTGGCAATCAAAAGTACAGGCATTTTGCCTGAGACAACAGTTTCCTTTGTTTCAAAGGCGTCAAAACTCTTTATGGTAACTGCTTTGGGCGCCATTGGCCTGAAAACAAGCTTTCAGGATATGTTTGCCGCCGGGCGGAAGCCCATGGCTCTTGGCGTTTCGATTGATACCTCCGTTGTATTTGTGGCTTTAGGCGCCCAGGCACTTTTACAATCTATCTTCTAAAACCAAAACAGGCAGGCGGAAACGCCTGCCTGTTTTTTATTGTTCAGTTAAGAGATCTTCGTCAATTAAAGTCACATTAATTTCCAAAGTCACACCGGGCAAATCATCGTAGAAGTTAATGTCTCGATAAATGGTAAGCTTAATGGTATCGCCGGCCTTGTGCTGGTTTTTAAGCTTGTTAAAGGTGGGCATATCGGTAATATCTTCGCCGTTGATCTTAGTAATAATATCGCCGGGGCGGATATTTTTATACGCATTGCTGACAGGGTATACTTCCGATACATACAAGCCCAGGGGGACGTTGTTGGCCGCCGCCGTAGCGGCATTCAGCATCCGGCCTGAAATACCCAAAGCGGGTTTTCCGGTTACCCGGCCGTGTGTAATAAGCTCTTCAATAATTTCTTTGGCCGTATTCATAGGGATAGCAAAGCCAAGCCCTTCAAACTGCTGCCCAATCTTCATAGAGTTGATGCCGATAACCTGACCGTACTCGTTGACCAAGGGGCCGCCCGAGTTGCCGGGGTTAATGGTGGCATCCGTTTGAATCAAGGTCATAATGCGGTTGTCGTAAACAATATCGCGGTTAATGGCAGAGATAATCCCTTGCGTGGTAGTCCCCATCAGGCTCAAATCGAAAGGCGTGCCGATGGCAATAGCCCTGTCGCCTACCTGCATGGCATCTGAGTTGCCAAAGGTGGCTGCCGGAAGGTTTTCCGCTTCGATGCGGATCACCGCCAAATCGGACTGCTCATCCGAACCAACTACCGTTGCGGTATACCGCTCGCCGCTTTCCAACACAACTGTGATATTTGTCGCACCGTCAATCACATGGTGGTTGGTGATGATCAAACCGTTTTCCGTCATAATAATACCGGAACCTAAGCCGGAGGAGTACCGGTCGCTCACTAATATACCGACAACGGAAGGGCGAACCTTGGCCGCAATCTCCCGTGTGCTGAGAGAGCCGTTGGACTCAACCGGCGATGTGGTCAGCGGCGGTGGGTCTTCCAGCTTTATACTGGCGGTCAAGGTAGTGCCCTCTATGTTGTTGGGACCATTTTGCGCCACATCAAAGGGCGAGCCGCCGTCATTCTTGCCGATTACAATGGCAATACGGCCGTCCGAGCCGGGGACGATTGCCACTCCCTGCAGACTGACATACAATGCTCCTACGCCAACAATTAATAAGAGCACAGCGCAGAGAACCGACAGAGCAATAACCGGTCCGTTCTGTTTTCTCTTTTTCACATGAAAGTTGATGTCGCTTTGGCCGAAGGAAATCTGGTCATCCGGTTTCCAGCCATAGTCCTCGTTTGCCATACTATCACCCGTTTCATTGAAATCTTTCCATACTTATATTCTAAGGCAAAACTCGGTGGGTTTTGTAATGAAATTGTAAATGAATAGTGCGAAATATCTGAACAATTTTCCAGTATTTTTTTAATGGTCAACTTTTAAGCTCTGGTTTGTTTTGAAACTTGGATAAGGTCAGCGTAAAGGTAAAGCGGACGTATTCTCCTTCTTTGCTTTCTGCGTAAATCTCCTGATTCATGTTCTGAAGGATGGATTTGGTAATATAAAGCCCCAAACCTGTACTTTGCTTGTCCAGTCCCCGAGAGCGGTCCGTCTTATAAAACCGGTCAAAAACATACGGAAGCGCCGATTCGGGAATCCCGGGGCCGGTGTTGTAAACCGAAACTAAAGCCTTATCGCCTCGAAGCGTTACGGTTACAGACAAAAGCCCGTTGTTTACGCCGTATTTGATGCCGTTGTCGCAGAGATTGGTAAGCACCTGCCGCAGGGCATCTTCGTCAGCATCCACATAGATTTTCTCCCGGGGCAGGTTGACCTCCACGTGGATTTGTTTTTCTGTCACGTGCTGTTCTAAACCGATAACCACAGTTCGCACCTCTTCGCAGAGGTCGATCTGCCGTATATTCATCTGGGTAAGGCCCGACTGCAACCGGCTGGCCTGCAATAACCGGGAAATTAAGCGCGAAAGCCTTTGCACTTCACTTTGTACAATGGCAAGATAATGCTCTTGCCGCTCCGGAGGGATGGTTCCGTCCAGCATACCGCCCACAAAGCCACCGATGGCTGTGAGCGGCGTTTTCAATTCATGGGAAACATTGGCCACAAACTCGCTGCGCAATTGCTCAAGCTTTTGCAGAGAGTCTGCCATATAATTAAAGGAAGCCGCAAGGTCGGTAATTTCATCGGGCGCATCGTCACGAACAATAACGCGGGTATCGAACCGGCCCATGGCGTAGCGCTTGGCTGCCTGCGCCATGCCGGCCAACTGTTTTGTAAGCCGCTCGGACACGAAATACGTCAACGCAAAGGCCACCAGCATGACAAAAAAGGCGACAAAAACAACGCTTTCCAAGAATTCTTTAAAAATAGAGGTCAAATGCTCGGTAGGCGTAGAAACGAAAACGGCACCCCACAGGTTGCCGAAATTGTCGTATAGAGGCATACCAATTGTTAGCAGCTTATTTTTAAAATACCCGTTAAGCGTGCCAAGCTCCTTGTACTGTCCTTCCAGCTTGATACGGTCCATAACCGTTTTGCCGATGGTTCCGGCCGTGCCTGACCGCAAGGGGTCGGCGTAAAGCCCCACGTCCCCTGACGCATCGACAATCATAATCCGAGCGTTGTTTTCCTGTGCTTCCATAGAAAGCCAGCGGATAAGCTCTTTTTCATTCACCCGATACGGCTCGGTCAGCCAGACCAAAGCATAAAGAGAAGCGGCTCGTCCGCTTTTTTCCATGCTTTCCATCCGCTCGGACACCGAATACCTGTAAAACTGCACTAAAAGCAATGTGCAGAGCAGAATCAGGCAAATCAGAATCACGAGGGCTGTCAGCATGAAATTCCGAATGGCAAGTTTTTTCATCGGTAAACGCGCCCTTCCCTTTCTACCGTATCTTATGCAAGTTTCTCGAACTTATACCCGACGCCCCAGACGGTTTTCAACGACCATTTGTCGGAAACCCCTTCCAGTTTTTCGCGCAAACGCTTAATATGCACGTCCACCGTGCGCGTGTCGCCAAAGTATTCAAAGCCCCAAACCTGATCGAGCATCTGATCCCTTGTAAACACCTTATTGGCATTTTTGGCAAGGAAATAGAGAAGCTCTAGCTCTTTGGGGGGAATATCCATGGGAACTCCCTTGACAATCAGCTGATACGATTCAATATCAATCACCAGATTGTCCAGTTCAACCCGCTTGTCGTTTGGCTCCTCCAGGCATGCGTCTGTCCGGCGCAAAACGGCACGAATGCGGGCAATAACCTCCCGCATTTCAAAGGGTTTGGGGATATAATCGTCTGCCCCGCTTTCTAAACCGTGCACCTTGTCATCGGTTTCGCCTTTGGCGGTCAGCATGATAATCGGGACTTTGGATTCCCTGCGGATGCTGGCACAGACCTCAACCCCGTCCAGTACAGGCATCATCACATCTAAAAGGATGATATCGGGGTTAAACCTCCTGTATTTGGCAAGGGCTTCGCCCCCGTCCACAGCCGTTTCCACCTGAAACCCTTCTTTTTCCATATACATGCGCAAAAGCTCAAGAATATTAATATCATCTTCCGCAATCAGCATTTTTTTCGGCGGCATAAGCTCCACCCTCTCTTTTGCTTTACTTGTATTATAAACCTTAAAAAATGTTTACGTGTTAACTATTTGTAACGCTTTCATCCGGCAAAATGCGTTTGACCCCTTTTTCGGCCTTCACTCTTGGAATCAGTATTTCCCTGCCGCAGGTTTCGCATACCAACCGAAAATCAAGGCCAATCCGCGTTACTTTCCAAATTTTCCCGCCGCAGGGATGCGGCTTTTTCATTAAAAGCCTGTCACCAATTTGAATATTCACAGCCACCTTGTCCTTTCAGATATTTTACACACTGCCTTCGCATAGACTAATTAATGCCCCAACGGTCAAAATTAGAAAGGCAGGCAATCTATATGCAAAAAACGCAAAAAAAGAGTAATTGGAAAGAAATACGCGCTGCCGCGCAAATCTCTATGCTTTCCCGGCTGATCCCGGGTGATATTATACGTGGAACCGTCTCGCTGGTAGAAAAAGACGCCGTATGGATCGACATAGGCGGCTTAAAGCCCGCATGCCTTCCGGCAGAACGCATCGCCCTCTCCCCTGCCACTTCCCAAACCGCCCGTTTTTCCAAAGGGCAGAAAGTCTACGCCGCCGTCCTGTCCATCCACAGAGACACCAAAACTATCTACTTAACCCACTACGAGCTGCTTGGCACCTTCGCAGACAACACCGCCGGATTACAAGTAGGCGACCGGGTAAAGGGAAATTGGCTCTCCCCGCGGCAAATTGAGCTATCGCCCAATCTGTGGGGCGAGGTGGTCGGCCGGGTCACGCCATCTCAATACGAAAAGGGCGGCGAAGTAGAAGTGGAAATTCTGTCCATTGACAGAAGGCTTGCTACACTAACGCTAAAACCCGTGTCTTCAAAAAACACCCAAAAGCAGGCAGAACCAGTCTCTGAAAAGAAGCGCACCCGTACTCCTTTCTGCTACTTTCAGACGGAGGGGCGGCTTCGTCATTGGGTCTATGTGCCGGCAGAGCCGGTGTATCCCCATGTAGATACTGTTTTCTTCGTCCACTCTACCAAGCAAGCTACTCGTTAAAAGGAGCCGACTGTTTCTTCCAATAGGCGCAGGTCGGTAAACGTATCGCCCCTTTTGGAAGGATCACGCAATAAAGCGGCAGGGTGATACAGCGCCATGATTTTACGTCCGTTTCCGAAGTCATACCAAACGCCGTGCTCGGCAGTGATCTTAAAATCCGGCCTAATCAGCCGCATAGCCGCCACACGCCCCAGGCAAACGAGATATTTCGGGTTTATAAGCTCTATTTGCCGCTCTAAATACGGCATACAAGCATCCTGCTCCGCCGGCAGCGGATCCCGGTTGCTAGGCGGGCGGCATTTCACAATGTTGGCAATATATACCTTTTCCCGGCTCCAACCAATGGAAGCCAGCATGGAATCCAACAGTTGCCCGGCCCGGCCGACGAAGGGTTCCCCCTGTAAATCCTCTGATTTGCCAGGCCCCTCCCCTATAAACATAACCGGGGAGGAAGTACTCCCCGTTCCAAAAACAACTTTATTGCGAGTGGTCCATAGGCCACATTTTTGGCAGCTTTCACAGGCGGCCTGAAGCTCTTTCCATGCTTGCATCTGCCGTTCCCCCTCATTATCAGAATATCGCAAGACCTCTTACCCATTCCATACGGATTGGCAGGCCCGTTTTCTTTATACTTTATTATAACATAAAATGGGCTTCTTTGAAATAAAGCCTGCATAGCAAGAAGCCGCATCCGAAAACCGGATGCGGCTTAGTTTTATTTTTTTGGCTCGGCCGATGCCGCTTCCTTTTTAAACGTTTTCTGCATGTTGGCCTTGGCGTTGGCAATGTGCGCAGCCGTTAAATGCTCTGCAACGATCGCATCCCCCGCGCGGATGGCATTTAAAATTTCCCTATGCTCTTTTGCGGCCATGCGCGCCCGGTCGGCAGTTTTAAACGACTGCTCTCTTGCCTTGCGCACATAGTTGTGGAAGCTTTTAAGCGTATTAATCAGCATGCGGGAACGGCTCGCCTCGTACAGTTTCTCGTGAAACCGGCTGTCCATGTTCCACGCCTGCACCGTATCGCCCCGCTCTACATAGAAATCCTGTAAATCCACGATTTCGGACAGGGCATCGATTTCCTCCTGGGTTATATACATGGCAGCAAAACGAGAAGCAAGCCCTTCGATCAGCATACGCATAGTGTAGATATCTTCAATATCCTTGGGCAATATGCCGATTACGACTGCCCCTTTTTGCGACAAACGCACAAGACCCTCTTGCTCCAACTGGAACAAGGCTTCCCGAACCGGCGTCCGGCTGACGCCCAAGGTGGTGGAAAGCTTGGTTTCCGTAAGGATTTCCCCGTTGGCAAGATCACCTTCCAAAATGGCACGCTCCAAATGCTGAAACACGCGCGTGGTAAGCGATCCGCGCTCTGGCCCTTCCAGTTTACCAAGCATCCTGCTTCTCTCCTTATTATCGTTCGCGTTTTGCCAAATCAGGCCGTTCGGCTTCGATGAGGGCGGTCAACTCATCTTCACTCATCACCGTCTGTCTGCCTTCGGCATAGACGGTATCCATGTATGCCTTAACCTTCGCCACCAACTCACACTGCTTATCGACCCTTTGGTCACCCTTTAAATTATAATGGCTATTGATCCAAAATGCAATACCGGCCAAGCCCGAAGTGTTGCTTAAAGTTACGCTGACGGGACGATTCAGAAGCGTTTCCGTATCAAAAATATTGTAAATCTCCTCGTCTTTCATTAAACCGTCCGCATGGATGCCGGCTCTCGTCTGGTTAAAGTAGCGGCCGACAAAGGGCGTCATGGGCGGAATCTCATAACCCATGTTTTCCTCGAAATAGCGGGCAATCTCCGTTATGACGGTTGTGTCCATGCCATCGGTTGTGCCGCGGAGGGAGGCGTATTCAAACACCATCGCCTCCAGCGGAACGTTGCCCGTCCGCTCGCCAATGCCCAACAGCGAGCAGTTGACGCCCGATGCGCCGTACAGCCACGCTGTGGCCGCATTGGTAACCGCCTTATAGAAATCGTTGTGGCCGTGCCATTCCAGCATTTCGCTGGGAACACCGGAGTAATGGCGCAGACCGTTGATAACGCCGGGCACACTGCGGGGCAATGCAACCCCGGGATACGGGATGCCAAAGCCCATGGTGTCACAGGCGCGGATTTTCACCGGGATTCCTGCCTGCTCGGACATTTCCATCAAAGCGTTTACAAAGGGAACCACAAAACCATAGAAATCGGCCCTTGTAATATCCTCGAAGTGGCAGCGTGGACGAAGCCCTGCTTCCATGGCTTGCGCCACAATGGAAAGATAGTGTCCCATGGCCTCACTGCGCTTCATGCGCAGTTTTTTGAAAATGTGGTAGTCGGAACAGGAAACTAAAATGCCCGTTTCCTGAATACCGATGGACTTGACAAGCTCAAAATCCTGCTTGGTCGCGCGAATCCACGTTGTAATTTCAGGGAATTCATACCCAAGCTCC
>DUUG01000078.1 GCA_012841675.1 Clostridiales bacterium | reverse complement strand
TGCTTCTCGCCTTCGTTTTTCAGTCGGACGATTTTCTCGTAATAGGCCGCGGTGTTGCGCAAAAATGCGGCGTAAAGGCCTTGGTAATCGTCGAAGTTTCCGTTTTCCTTCAAAGTATGAAGCAAAATGGCCGGCAGGCTGATCCAGGTGTCGGCGCGGGTGTTGACCTCCGTGCCGGCAAGGACCACTTCGTGGCAGCCGCCGCTTACATAGAGCCTAGCGTCCTCCAGTGCCTGACCGAGCTTTACCCTCGCCGCAATGATCACGTCGTCGTTCTGCATGACGATGGACGGAAGGTTTGCCGTCTGAATTTCAGCGAGTTTTCGGAAGTATTCCCGCGGATGTCGGGGTGAGATGCGGCAGTTAACTTTCGTTCCCACATACCGGCCTTCCAGCAGGGCTTTGAGGATTAGCTTTGTAACTTCGTTATAGATGATGTTTCCGTCCCTGTCGCAGCCGCCGAGGATAGTGGTTGTGGAAGTTTCGTTGTAGCTTTTTTCGGCGTCAAAGCGAACTTCGGTGTAAATGAACAACGTGTGGATAAGCTTTAAAGCTTCCTCCTCGGTTATTCGGCCGGCGGCAAGGTCGGCTTCATAATACGGGATAAGCATCCTGTCCAGATGGCCCAGTGTGCTGAACCCGATTCCTTCTATAGAGCCGACGCATTCCCGGAAAAACAGAATGGCACACAATGCTTCGTAAAAGGTTTTCGGCGGGTTTAGGGGGACGTTTTCGGCGGTGGCCCGGATTTTTTCAAAGTGCGCCCTTTCAGGCTCGCTTTCGGCGGCATCGGCCAGCTCGGCGGCTTTCCGCGCAAAGCGTTTTGCAAGATGAACAAGCGCTTTGGCGCTGCGCAGTACAGCGGTGTAAAAATCGCGCTTTGCGGGGTCGGCGCATTTGTCCAGCTCTCTTTGGGCCTGATCCATAATTCCGCGCAGGCCAACGGAAAGCAGGCGGTCATACCCTGGGCAGTGGTGGTCGAAGCCCACGGGGTTGTTCCAGCAGTGAATCAGGCCTTCTTCCCGGTCGGTTTCCAGCGCGTCGGCATAAGGGTTCAGCCATCTGTCAGCGGTGATATTATGTAGGAACGAACCGACCGGAGATTGCAGCCCGCCCCAGGAATAACGGGGGCGCCCGGAGCTGATTTCAAAGAAAAACGGCGAATTCCTAAAAAGCTTCACTTCGCATTCGTGACACATAAGTTCATGCAAAGAGGACTTTAGCAGGTAGGAAGGCTCTGATTTGCGTTTTTCATACATTTCGCCGACCAGCTTCAAAAGCCGCTTGCTGTCCGGATTAAAATTTGCGTAATACACGTTGAATTCGTCGGCAACGCGTTTTAAATCGGAGGAAAGCTTCATAATGCTTCTTCCTTTCTTAATCATTGAGCGTACAGTCTATTCCCCTTCGGCGGAAAATTTCTGCAAAACGCTCCATTTCATTTCTGGTCGGCGGTGATAAGTTTTCCGCCTTGAAATCCCGGTCTAACGCCTTGTATTTGCCTTTGCAAATACCGCTGAAGGATAGCAGTTCATGTTGCGGAACTTTCGGCAGAGCTGCGATGAAGTCCGCAATGGCCGAAAGGTCATTTTCGCTGTCATTAAAGCCGGGGATCACCGGCGTGCGCAGCAACAGGTTCGTACAGCGGCTGAGCTTTGTTATGTTTTCCAGTATTAAGCGGTTGGATTTCGAAGTGGCAGCCATATGCTTTTCGTCGTCGGCAGACTTGATGTCGCAAATATACAGGTCAATGTAAGGAAGCGCTTTTTTAATTTTGCCCCAATCTACAAAAGCGGCGCTCTCAACGGCGGTGTGGATGCCTTCTGATTTAAGTGCTGACAGCAACGCTAATAAAAAATCCGTCTGCATAAACGGCTCGCCGCCGGAAATGGTGACGCCCCCGCCGGTTTTATCGTACAAGTCGCGATCCGTCAACACATCCGTGAGAATTTCATCTACCGCGTAATCCTTGCCGTACAGTTTTCGTGCCCCTGTGTAGCAGACCTCGACGCAGCAGCCGCAGCCGTCACAGTTGTCAAAAATAGCAGACCTAACGCCGTCTGATTTCGGGCAGGCGGAAACACATTTGCCGCAGCTTATGCACCTTGCGGAATCGAACCCAACCTCAGGCAAAAATGCCTGCGATTCGGGGTTGTGACACCAGTAGCAGCGCAGATTGCAGCCCTTAAAAAACACGGTGGTGCGAACGCCCGGCCCGTCGTGAATCGAGAAATGCTGTATGTTGAATACTCTCCCGGTCATGTTTTTGCTCCCATCTTGGCAAAGTTTAGCGGCGGCCTCGCGCAACTCTGTGTTACGTTGAAATAATTTTACCAAAAAAGATCTGTTACAGCAAGCAATATGGGCTTTACATCTATCAAATTTTGACAATTACGGACGGGCAGGCAAGTTTTAACGCATCCTGCACATATCCTTAAACAGTATGCAAGGGGGGTAGCTTGCGATGCCGTTTTTGTCGTTGTTTTTACACTTGGTATATTTTTTTCTCAAGCTGTAGGGCATCAGTTCGTTTCCAAAGCCGCTTACGGCAGGGAGGAAGCCGATACCTTCAAAAAATGCGGAAGGGGATGAACATGCACGCGCCAAATCGATTGAACGTAACCTGAGGCTCGTGGCTCATATCATAAAAAATTCTTACTATAAAGTGCAAAGAAATAATTCGTGTTTCAAAACACTGATAAATAAAGGGTTTCCAGACATTGGGCTTTTCTCGCGGTTACTTTACCGGAGGAGACAATATCTAAAACCGCATATTTTAATTGTTAGCGGGAACATATTAACTACCCTGAAAATTTATAGTTGTGTTACCAAATTAGACACACATGCAACAAATTACATCAGCAAATGAAAACCAGCTAACGTCGTCTTCTCACAATTACAATGACAAACTCCGTTTGCAAATAGAATTGACCCTAGATAATTTGACTATAATAATTTTCTAAAGAATAGGTTGGCGAATGAGGATATTAATGGATTACAAGATTAAACTTAACTCATTCTATCTATGTGTTAAGGATTAAATCGTGCAGTCAATTTTTTATGAACTAGTAAATTGTATGTACTAATGTATGAGAAATTTTAGAATAGCTCTTTTCTGGAAAGTATTAATAACAAACCAGAAAGGAGTTTTTTATATGGAATTGCTTCGGGAAAGTTAGTAAAACTTTTTAAACCAGAAACAAGGTGATTGTATGGATGTGCAAAAACAACGGCAGAATTCATGTTAACTTTGTAAGAACAACCATTGTAATATACCCTGGGTTTGTAATATTATAATAAGTATGTCGAAATATGCAGTTTAGCACATCGAAAGGAGAGTCCTGTTTAAAATGAGCATCTTAGCCCTCGTCATTGTTGCATCTTTACTTACTTTGGGTTTTGCTGCCGCGAACTTTGTAAAAGTAAAAAAGATGAACGAAGGAACTGAAGAAATGGTGGAAATTGCTTCGGCAATTCGCATTGGTGCAAATGCATTTATCAATTACGAATATAAAATACTGCTGATAGTTTCAATATGTGTATTTGCAGCGCTTTTCATTCTTGTAAGCATACACACGGCAGTTGCATTCTTGATAGGTACTGTTATGAGTGCTTTAGCCGGTTATGTGGGAATGAAAATTGCTACATATGCAAATGTCAGAGTTGCCAATGAAGCACGGGTAACTAAGAAACTTGGAAGCACGCTGAAAGTGGCCTTCAGGGGAGGCAGCGTTATGGGCCTTTGCGTTGGAGGGTTTGCGCTTCTCGGCCTTTTTCTCGTTTATATTATCTTCGGTATTGGTTTGAAAATGCTGGAACCCGCGAATGCAGTACTTGTTTCGAACTGGTTAGGGGTTGAATTTGTGCCCTTTACGATGGTTCTTTCAGGGTATGCGCTCGGATGTTCACTGATAGCCATGTTTAATCGTGTTGGCGGCGGTATTTATACCAAAGCTGCAGACATGGGTGCTGACCTGGTAGGAAAGGTTGAAGCGCATATTCCGGAAGACGATCCGAGGAATCCTGCTACAATAGCGGACAATGTCGGTGATAATGTCGGTGATGTTGCAGGTCTTGGCAGCGACTTGCTGGAGAGCTATGTCGGCGCAATAACTGCTGCGGTTATTCTTGGCTTTCATCTGTTCCTTACAAGCCAGTACACCGGAGGGGAAATGACGAATGGGCTAATATCCAACAGCCTTTTGAGCAAACTCTTATTATTCCCGGTTGTTTTTGCTGCTGGTGGACTTATTGCCTGTGTTATTGGGATAGCATCACTTCTGCTCAAAAATCTTTCGGATGATCCGCACCGTGAACTGAATGGTTCGACATGGTTGTCTGCAGGTCTTACAATTGTGTTCGGATTCTTTTTAACATACATGCTGTTTAAAGGGGAAGACTTGTCCGGTGTTGGTTTTGCTGCGGGATTTACTTCTCCCTGGATTGCTGCCACGCTCGGTGTTGTAGCAGGGATTCTTATAGGAATGATTGCTGAATATTATACATCATATGATTATAAACCTACACGCAATATTGCCTCAGCAAGCAGGGAAGGAGCAGCTCTTACCATTACGCAGGGACTTGGAATCGGCATGAAGAGCTGCATGGCTCCGTTGATTGTACTCGGTACTGCAATCGCTGCTTCCTACTTTATATCCGGAATGTACGGTGTGGCAATGGCTGCTGTAGGAATGCTGAGTTTTGTAAGCGCAATTGTTTCTGTTGACACTTACGGTCCCATATCAGACAATGCCGGCGGCATAGCTGAAATGAGCAAACTTGAACCTGAAGTACATGAGATTACCGATAAGCTTGACTCCGTCGGCAACACAACCGCTGCCATAGGAAAAGGTTTTGCAATTGGCTCTGCGGCACTTGCTGCATTGTCCCTGATGGTAAGCTATCTGTATTCTTATAATGATCCCTCCACCGAGCTGATTTTTAACCTTATCGATCCGATGATTCTTGTTGGTGTTCTTTGTGGTGCCGCGCTTCCATTCATGTTCAGTGGTTTGCTTATTGAAGCTGTTACAAAGGCAGCAAGAAGAATGGTGGAAGAAGTTCGTCGTCAGTTCCGTACAATTCCCGGAATTCTGGACGGTACTGCCAAGCCGGATTATAAGACTTGTATAGAGATTAGCTCCCAGGGAGCATTGAGAGAAATGAAAGTACCCTCAATGCTTGCCATAGTTGTTCCTGTAGCCTGTGGTTTCCTCTTTGGACCCGGATTTGTGGGTGGAATCCTGATTGGCTCGACTGCTTCGGCAGTAATGCTGGCTATTTTCACCGGTAATGCAGGCGGTGCATGGGACAATGCCAAAAAGTACATTGAGAGCGGTGCAATTGAAGGGCATAAAAAAGGCTCTTCTGCACACGATGCGGCAGTAGTGGGAGACACAGTCGGGGATCCTCTTAAGGATACAGTAGGTCCTTCACTGGATATCTTTATCAAGATAATGTCGGTTGTGTCGCTTGTAGCTGTCAGTATATTCTCCAAATACAACCTGATGGATTTCCTGATTTCACTGTTTAAATGATAAAATATGACAGTTCTCCTGTCTTTTAAAAAAGAACATAATATAGTAAAAACAGCCTAAAATACTGAAAAGGCCTAATACCTGATACCGTAACATCATTAGGAACATATGCATCAGGTGCTTTTACGGGAGAGAATCTGAATAGCATAACAATCGGAGCATATGTGGAGATTTCCGGGGATGTGTTCGGCACAACACCCAGAAACACATTTGAAGAAACATATGCAGAAAATAATAAAGCTGCCGGCACGTATATCTTTGCAGGCGATACATGGTCAATAGAGCAAGAAAAATAGATTAATTACAAGCCAAGTTATACCCCAGCCCCTTGGGAGTAATCATGCTCTCAAGGGGCTGGGGTTTCTTTATTAATTTATTTCCGGATAGTTCAGTGTATCAAGATCGGATGCGGTAAAATATATCATTACTTTACATAGCCTAAAGTTATATGGCGTTAAATATGATCCGGAAGAAAAAAGCAATGGTAGGCGGCCTCGCGCAACTCTGTGTTATGTTGAAATAATTTTACCAAAAAAGAATCATTACAGCAAGCAATATGGGCTTTATATTTATCAAATTTTGACAATTACGGACGGACAGGCAAGTTTTAACGCATCCTGCACATATCCTTAAACAGTATGCAAAGGGGGGGAGCTTGCTATGCCGTTTTTGTCGTTGTTTTTACACTTGGTATATTTTTCTCTCAAGCTGTCGGGCATCAGTTCGTTTCCAAAGCCGCTTACGGCAGAGGAGGAAAGTCGATACCTTCAAAAAATGG
>DUUG01000077.1 GCA_012841675.1 Clostridiales bacterium | reverse complement strand
GGGGCCTAAGGTCATGGAAGCTTTGCTTGAAACAATGGATAAATATGAAATCCATTTGCATCGTATCACACAAACCAAAGGTATAATGATGCTTACGGATAACGAAATTATAGAAATGGTTCGACTCGCAAAAGAAGCCCAAACAGATCTTGTACTTGCTATCGGTCCCCGCGCCACAACGGATACCAGCGCATCAGTTAACACACCGGAGGGTGTTCGTATGGGTTATAGACTTCGCGGACAGGAACAGGTGGTTAGAGCAGTAGAGGATGTTAAGCGTGCGGTAGCTTTCGGATGCAGATCATTTCTTGTATATGACGAGGGTTGCCTTTGGTTATTGAATGAGATGAGAAAAGCTGGGCATATACCTAGAAATTGTAAATTTAAAGTATCCGCGCATGCCGGTCACGGCAATCCTTGCTCGGCAAAACTGCTTGAGATGATTGGCGCCGACTCGATTAATCCGATTCGTGATATCCAACTTCAGATGTTGGTCGCAATGCGCCAGGCAATCAAAATTCCAATCGATATTCATACAGAAAACCCGGCTTCAACAGGTGGCTTTATTCGTCATTATGAAGTACCGGAGATGGTGCGTATTGCAGCGCCTATATATCTAAAAACCGGCGGTTCGGTTGCGCAATCGCATAGTTGGGATTCAACAACTGACGATGCGAAAAAGAGAGCAAAGCAGGTTTCTCTGGTAAAGAGGATGCTTGACTCATATTATCCTGAGGCAGTTCAATCGCCAAAAGGAAATATTAAATAGCAGAAAAACAGAGAGGAGATTATTATGAGCAAGGTACTGGTTACTGGTGGATTAGGTATTGTTGGAACGCCGCTGGTTGAGGAACTTCGAAAAAGGGGAAATGAGGTATGGGTTTGTGATTTATCACACAATCATCACCCTCAGTATATTAGATGCGACATAGGAGAATATCGTCAGTTAGAAAGGATTTTTTGTGATACGGGAGATATTGATTATGTATATAATCTTGCGGCGGAATTTGGAAGATGGAATGGTGAGGATTATTATGAAAAAGTATGGAAATCAAATGTTATTGGATTAAAAAATATCATTCGATTTCAAGAAAAACTAGGATTTAAGCTTATACATTTTTCGAGTTCGGAGGTATATGGGGACTATGAAGGTGTCATGCGAGAGGATGTAATGGATACGATTCCTATTAAACAGATGAATGATTATGCTATTTCGAAATGGGCTAATGAGCTTCAGATTAACAACTCGCGACTGATGCATGGAACAGAAACCGTTACAGTAAGGCTTTTCAACACATACGGACCGGGAGAATGGTACAGCCCTTATCGTAGTGTGATTTGTATGTTTACCTATAGAATTCTGAACAACATGCCAATTACAGTATATACCGGTCATCATCGTACGAATACGTACATCGATGATTGTGTTTATGCACTTTCAAACATCTGCACTAATTTTAAGGCCGGGGAAGTGTATAATATAGCATCTGCTGAGTATTATGATATAAAAACACTTTCGGATTTAGTATTAAAGCATACCGAAAAAAGTGAAGATTTGGTGGTTTATAAGGATCATGAACCGCAGACAACACTTGATAAGAAGGTTGACAACTCAAAAGCCGTTAGGGATTTAGATATGAAAACAACAGTTGATGTCGATGAAGGAATACGTCGAAATGTTGAATGGATGAAGAAAGTTTACAATATCATTTAACTGCTTCAGTTTTACGTGTTTGAAGAAAATAGAATTATTGTTGTGAGGGATGATAGTTATGGATGAAGTAAATGTAATAGGATTAGGTTATATTGGTTTGCCCACTGCATTGATGTTTGCAAGCTCCGGAGTAAGAGTTATAGGAACAGATTGTAAAGCAGATGTTGTGGAGATGCTAAATAAAGGAGAGCTGCCTTTTGATGAAACAGGAATGAACGACTTGTTTTTAGCGGCAAAAAAGAACAATATAGAGTTTTCATCGGAATATAAGAAGATGAGAAATTATGTTGTTGCCGTCCCTACACCTTTTAATCCCGAGACGAAACTAATTGATGAGTCATACATTGTAAAAGCTGTAAAGCAGATATTAGAAGTGTGCTCTAACGATGCAACTGTAGTTATAGAGTCAACGGTGGCTCCAGGCACAATAGAGCAATTTGTACGACCGATAATTGAATCAAGTGGAAAAACAATACATATAGCCCATGCACCCGAGAGAATCCTTCCGGGTCAGATGTTATATGAGCTTAACAACAATTCTAGAACTATAGGAGTTGACGATGAGGAAACCGGAAGGCATTTAAAGGCGTTATATTCTAGCTTTTGTAGAGGAGAAATCATAGTCACTGATATTAAAACAGCTGAGATGACCAAAGTGATAGAGAATACATATCGCGATATCAATATTGCTTTTGCAAATGAGTTGGCAACAATTTGTAGAGATGGTGGAATGGATGTTTATGAGGTTATCAGGATTGCAAATAAACATCCGAGGGTCTCTATTCTTTCACCGGGTCCAGGCGTAGGTGGCCATTGTATTGCGGTAGACCCTTGGTTCTTGGTAGGTAGATACAAGGAAAAGGCAAAACTTATTAGAGTCGCAAGAGAAGTAAATGATAACATGCCGTCTATTGTTGCACATAGGATAGAAGACTTAATGAAGGAAAATGGAGTTGTTAGCTACGAAAAAGTAGGATTATATGGGCTAACTTATAAGGAAAATATAAATGATGTCAGAGAAAGTCCTACTCTGCAATTACTTTCATTGTATAAAGAACAGAAGGATCATTTCTGTGTTTATGATCCATATGTTAAAACAAAGATGGTTGATGGACAAGTATTTGATATGCACGAGTTTGTTAATAGGTGTGACTTTGTGGTTATAATGATAGGACACGATGAAATAAAAAATAATTCTTATATTTTGAATGATAAAATTGTTTTAGATACAAGAAACATTGCTCACAATCTTAATCATTTGTACCATTTATAAACTATACTTACCATGAAAAAGATAATGACCGTGTTTGGCATTAGACCAAAGACAATAAAAATATGCCCTTTGGTTTTGGTTAAGTTAAGGAAATAAAAAAAGAACTGGAAATAGTTGTATGTGTAACAGCACAGCGTGATTATACGCATCCTGAACTTGACTGGGCAGGAGTGAGTATTCCGTCGTTTCAGAGCCGCCTTCTCTGATTGGATGATTAGAGTCACCTTTAATTATGGCTAAAAGTTAAACTCAATGAGAAGGAAGTTGCTGAACATCCGGGGTCTTCATAGGTGAGCTGAAATCGCCATGCCTGGCCGGATTAAAAGATATATAAGGAATAGAGATGTTTATGCTTATAATATCTATAATAGTCATATTGATGATACTCAGCGTTTTAATATTTCCAAGATTAGGGCATTGGTTGATTGTGGAAGATAATCTTGTTGAAAGTGATATAATTGTTGTTCTTATGGGAAGTGTACCGGATAGGCTATTAGAAGCAGTTGTGTTATACCAAGAAGGATTTGCTGAGCAAATTACTATGGTGGATAGTCATATGGTCGGTTATGATGTCCTTTTGAGCAAAGGTGTTCAAATTCCCAAGGATGCTGAACTTAGCAAAACAGCAGCTAATTCACTGGGGGTACCAAATGACGATATCATAATCCTCCATGGAAATGCTAAAAGTACACAAGACGAAGCAATTATTGTTAGGGGGTACTTAAGAGATAATAAAGATATAAATTCAATGATTCTTGTAACATCAAAATATCATTCCGCGAGAGCAAAGAATATATTTACAAAGGCTCTAGATGGTTTAGAGCGAGATGTTCTTGTAACGTCAAGCCCGAGTAGATATGATAGTTTTGATGCTGAGCATTGGTGGAAAAATCGTGAAGATGCCAAGCATGTTGCTATTGAATATTTAAAGTTGTTTAATTTTTATGTACGTGAACAGTTTCAACTTTGAAATATACCGGATTATGAAAATATCCACTCTGGCGCAGTATTATGGTCTAGAAACTGTTTTTGCAAGCCATTTTTGTAGAAAATTGAAAAGCAAAATGTGGTTTGTAGATATATTGCAAAAGGAGAGAGTATTCCGGGCATTTTTGGATCGCCAGTCCGATTTGCGGTATCGACATTCCGCTTTTGAACGATACCGGCGTTTCGGAGATGAGTATATCTGTTCCGAAAGATAGTATCGCTTCTATATAATGAATCCATGCGTCTTATCGGGCGTAAATATTTCAAGGAGACATTGGAATGAAACACAACCAGTACAATCAGGAATTTAAATTTGTAAAAAACCCGGAAGAGTTCTCTAAGTACACCGATAAAGATTTTTTGCGTTTTTGTCTCGGAGCTGCCATGTATATGCCCGGCACAAATGAGTTTGTAAGCAAAATTCTTAATAAAGAAATGCCGGAATTGACAACGATGGTATTTTGCTTTGAGGATGCCTGCCCTGAATCAGATGTTCCGGCAGCAGAAAAAAATGTTATAAATACACTCGAAACTCTCAGCGCAGCCATTGATAAGGGTGAATTGAATTATAGCGATTTACCGCTGATTTTTTGTCGTGTTCGTTCTCCGGAACAGTTTGAACATTTTGCAGGAATGCTTACAAGGCATCAGGCAAAAATACTTACCGGTATCAATTTTCCTAAATTTAATTCTTATAACGGGGAAAAGTACTTTGCCAGGTTAAAGAAGCTGAATGAGGATTTGGATGAAATCCTATTTGGTATGCCGATTATCGAGGATCCTGAGGTGGCTTATAAAGAAACAAGGATTAGTGAGTTGCTGGGAATTAAAGGTATATTAGATAAATACTATGATATCGTTCTTCAAGTAAGAGTTGGAGCAACAGATTTTTCATCGTGCTTTGGAGTCCGGCGTGGTGTAGATTACTCAATCTATGATATATCCACAGTTAAAGAATGTCTGGCTGACATACTTAACATTTTTGGACGCAACAATGACTATATTGTGTCCGGCCCTGTGTGGGAATATTTTCGTGCCAGTAAACAGATGATGTATAGGGATTTGCCCAGATACGGATTTGAAGATTATCTACTGCGGAGAAAGATTATAGTGAATCCAGAGGTTGATGGCTTGCTTAGAGAGGTAATTTTAGATAAAGCAAATGGATTTATTGGCAGAACAGTAATCCATCCAACACATGTTATATATGTAAATGCTCTGCAGGCAGTTACAAAGGAAGAGTATACAGATGCGGTGAACATTCTGAATAGCGAAAAGGGTGGCGTATTTAAGGGCGAAAATGGAAATAAGATGAACGAAGTAAAACCCCATACGAACTGGGCAGTGAAGATTTATATGCGTGGGAGAGCCTATGGTGTAATTGAAAATGAAAGTAGTTACATAAACTTGTTTTCCACGGCGGTGAATTAATTATGAAAAGAGAGATTAGAACACCAATATCAGAAGAAGATATAAAATCATTACATGTTGGAGATACGATTTATATCTCTGGAAAAATTTTCTGTGGCAGAGATGCGGTGCTTCCTAAGATTTGCATGTTAATTCATGATGATAACCTTGGTTATATTGATCTGCAAGATTCCGTTATCTTCCATACAGCGGTAAGCCTTGCTGGCGTTGGCCCTACCTCAAGCAATAAAGTAGAGATTGAAGAAAGTATCCCGGTATTATCTGAAGCAGGTGTCAGATTACATTTGGGAAAAGGCGCTATTGGTTCGGATACAATTTCAAAACTATACGAATATAATGCCGTATATGCAGTGATTCCGCCTGTCACAGCATTACTTAAAAATAACACCATTTCACAGTGTTTGGTCGCATTTCCAGAGCTTGGTATGGAAGCATTTTATGAGTTGGAAGTGAGGGACTACCCTTGCATAATTGCTGCTGCTCACAATAAGAGTATTTATTAAGGGAATTAAATGGACGATAGAATTATTAAAATAGTAAGCAATGGACTTGTGACATCGGGATCATCGTTTCTCCCTGATAAAAAAGCTGCTTACGAAAGAGCTATTTCAAAGGAAACAAACCCTCAAGCAAAGTGGGTGCTGGAAAAAATTCTTGAAAATGCTATTGTTGCGGAAAAGAATCAAAGTCCCCTTTGCGATGACACAGGTGTACCGCACCTTATGCTTGACATAGGTCCCAACTGTCCTATTAGTGGAGATTTGTTAGAATCTATTAAAGAAGGTATCAGCCAAGGACTAAGAAAATTACCCGGACGCCCCATGTCAATTAAAGGTGATGATGCACAAAGGCTTGATCAATCTCTTGGAATGGAAGTTGATCCCGGGGCACTTGAAGCAGCACCAATTTTAATTCGCACAATAAAAGAAAATAAGATTAAGCTTCACATTATAATGTTTGGCGGAGGTTCTGCTATTAGGGCGAAAACATATCGGGTGTTTCATAAACACAATGTAGATAATGTGATAGATGAAATCATATCATGGGCAACCGAAGGAACAAAACTGCTCGGTTGTACACCTTGTACGATTGCTGTTGGAATTGGTCGGTCCCACTATGAAGCAACATCAATGATGTTTCAAGCGTTGGTTGATGGTACATATGACATGCAATCTAATCTGGAAAAAAGAATAACAGATAAGATGAACGCTTCAGGTGTTGGATCACTTGGACTTGGCGGTAATACTACGGTTCTTGCAACATTTATGAAGGTGGGTCCTCAAAGAGCAAGCGGTGTGCGCATTGTTAGTATGCGTCCCTGTTGCTGCTTTGAGCCTAGAATTGCAACGATTGAACTGTAAAAAATCTCCTGTCTGTTTTCTGGAGATATTATCGATACATCATTTCTTCACATCTGTAGGGTCCAATATCGACAATATAATCGCTTAAATGTTGAAGGGGTAAAGAATAAGCTATTGAAGCTTGATTACATAAAAACCAAGTTGAGCAGTTGGAAGAAATAAGAAGGGCGAGTTGGGCTTTTTCGTTTTTCGGTGTTACATCTATTGTAAAGCCACAACGAACTGAATTAGTAATTGTTTCACAATAGACTTATTCCCCCTTGAGATGTATAATGTAAAAGGTTTGAACTTAAAACAATTCGGCAAGACAGTCAAGCATATCGCTGACGAGTATTAAAAACAATTATTACAACAGGGAGACTTATTAATGCAACCACTTCAAACAGCTATCCGAAAAGATGAGGACGGTTACGAGCTGGATTTAAAGGAACTGATTCAGATATTACTGCGTGGAATCCACATCATCATTGCCGCGACATTGGTCGCCGGCCTGATTGCGTTTATCATCACTCATTTCGTCATTACGCCGCTTTATAGCGCTTCGATTAAGCTCTATGTCGATAACTCGACTGAGATGACCACTTCTATAACCTCAAGTGACGTGGCGGCCGCCCAGTCGCTGGTCGACACCTATATTACCATTATACAAAGCGACACCGTGCTGGATGAGGTGATCGCGGCAAATGATAGCCCTTATTCAACGGAAGAGCTTATGAAAAAAATCTCAGCCAGTGCCCTGAATCGCACCGAGGTTCTCAAGGTAGTTGTCACTACGCCAGATCCGCAGGAAGCCTACGAACTTGCCAATTCCATTGCTGAAATTGCCCCGAAGCATCTTTCACACATTGTATCCGGCAGCTCGGTTAAAATTATTGACCGGGCTAAAGTTCCGCAAGTACCCTCATCGCCTAATTACAAGAAGAACATCGCGGTTGGCCTGTTGCTGGGCTTTATCCTTGCCTGCGCCTTTGTCATCATCCGCGACTTACTGGATACCAGAATCAAGAATGAGACCGATCTCAATCGCCTGATAGATCTGCCGGTGCTGGGCTCGATCACGGAGTTCGGCGAGGCGACCAAGCCCGGTAACGGTTACGGTTACGGGCAGAATGCACGGGAGGTGAGACAGCATGTTTAAGAGATTGAAGTTGAACAAGAAAGTTAAGCAGCCGACCGAGAACATTCGCAAAGAGAGAATGCATTTGCTGACCGATAAATCGTCGTTCTCCACCATAGAAGAATATAAGGCGCTGCGCACCAACATTATGTTTTCCACCACGCAGACGGGCTGCAAGATCATCGGCATCACCAGCGCCAATGCTTCGGAAGGGAAGAGCATCACCTGTCTCAACTTAGCCATTACCTTTGCTCAGACCAAAGCCAAAGTGCTGGTCATCGACTGCGATTTACGTAAGCCCAAGCAGGCGCGGCTGCTGATGATAGGCTCGACGCCCGGTATCAGCAATGTGCTGGTAAACTTGAATACTATTGAAGAGACGATCAAGCCGGTTCAGGTCGGTAATGCCAGCTTCCACGCCATGCCTTCGGGCGACATCCCGCCCAACCCTTCGGAGCTGTTAGGTTCGGAGAAGATCAAGGAAGTACTTGAGCAATTGGCGGAAAACTACGACTACATCTTCATCGATACGCCGCCGATGAATGTGGTGGCGGATGCGTCGGTGCTGTCGAAGCTGCTCACTGGCATCATCTTGGTGGTGCGGGCCGGGCGGACAGAACGCGATGCGGTACAGGTCGCTTTGGATCAGTTAAACTTCGTCGGTGCTAATGTCCTGGGTTTCGTGCTCAACGGCGTTTCTTCCAGGCTGCCGCGCAAATATAAAGGCTACAGCTACTATCGTTATTATTACAGACATGCCGATGAAGACCAGGAAGAAGCTTAGCTAAAAGGAGCCTTTAGGTGTTCGATTTTCATTCACATATTTTGCCGCAGATGGACGATGGCAGCCGGTCGGTCGCTGAATCGATCGGCATGCTGGAAGTCGCGGCTAAGCAGGGCGTCGTTGCTATGGCAGCGACGCCTCACTATTATCGCTCCCGTGAAAGCATCGACCGCTTTCTTACCCGCCGAGCGGCGTCTCATGCCGCGCTGAATGAGGCGCTAATTGAGGATGAGACAGCGGCTCTACCTGCTTTGCGGCTGGGCGCCGAAGTCGCTTTTTTTACCGAGATGAGCCGGGACCCTGCTTTAGCTGAGTTGTGCATTGCCGGTACGGATTGCCTGCTGGTCGAGATGCCTTTCAGTGAGTGGGGTTCACACACAGTCAATGAGATTTACGCCATCCTGTCGAATTTTGATCTGACGCTGGTGCTGGCGCATGTCGAGCGCTATGCGGACTTTCAGAACCAAAGCCAGCGCCTATTCGATCTGCTGGATATGGGCGTCTATTTGCAGATGAACGCCGAATACATCATCGCTTCTTCCAGCCGGCGCAACGCCTTGAAATTTCTCAAGGCAGGCTGGCCCTGTCTTTTGGGTTCGGACTGTCATAATCTCACCAGCCGGAAGCCGAATCTGGGCGAGGCCTGGCAGATCGTGGAGGCTAAGCTGAGTCGGGTGCAGGTTGCTGCAATGAAAAATTTGGTGAGGTTATAGAGCGATGAATCGCGCAAAACTAAATTAACACATGAATACCCCTTGACAATTTTGCCCGAGGGGTATATTTTTAAACCATACATGAACAAATGCTCATATGTTCACGCGAAAATATGTTCAGATAAAGGAGACAAGAAAACCATGGAACAGTCAAAAGATGAAACCATCATCGAGCGCTGCGACTGCGTGGAGGTTCACAGTGATGTGGTCGACCGCATCCGGCAGGAAATGCCGGAGGAGGAGACGCTCTACGATCTGGCGGAGCTATATAAGGTGTTCGGAGACAGTACCCGGGTACGCATTTTGTGGGCGCTTGATGCCGCCGATCTATGCGTCTGCGATATTGCGGCTCTGTTGAACATGACCCAGTCGGCCATCTCTCACCAGCTGCGCGTGCTCAAGCAGGCCAGATTAGTGCGCTATAGAAGGGTGGGCAAGAATGTCTACTATTCTCTAGACGACGATCATGTCCGGTCGATCTTTGAACAGGGCCTGTCGCATATCCGGGAAGACCATAGGGGAGAGAGGGGGTAGCTGACATGAGCCACGAACATGCCACTGGCTGCAGTTGCTCTCATGCTGGCGGCCACTTCCACCACAGAGGCTGCTCCCACGGCACGAGTTGCTGCCATTCAGAAACTGGTGAATCCTTTCGCTGGCGCATGTTTCGCATCATTGTCAGTGCCATCATGCTGTCGGCAGCAGTGTTTTTACCTTTTCAAAGCTGGCTTACCGGTGAAGCTGCCGCTCGGGTGGAAGGGCTGCGCCTGATTTTGTTTGCTGCGGCCTATCTGTTAGCCGGGGCAGACATTGTCTGGCGGGCTTTTAAGAATATCACACGGGGCTTGGTCTTTGACGAGAATTTCCTAATGGCGCTCGCGTCTTTAGGCGCCTTTGCCATCGGCGAGCATGCCGAAGGCGTTGCCGTTATGTTGTTTTACCAGGTGGGTGAATTTCTGCAGGATAAAGCAGTCGAACGTTCGCGTTCCGCTATCAGCAGTCTATTATCAATCAAGCCGGATTACGCCAATTTACTGACGGATGACGGCGAACAGCGGGTCTCGCC
>DUUG01000076.1 GCA_012841675.1 Clostridiales bacterium | reverse complement strand
GATACACCGGCACAATCAGCGAGAAGAAAAGCGGTATCAAAATCCCGGCAAATAAGGTCACTGCCACGGTTTCAAAGGAAACCTCGCCTATATGTCGCATTCCGTAGGCAAACAGTATGGCGACAAATAGTAAAAGCCCCAAAACGGCAGGCCAGGCCAAAAATCCAAAGTACGCCCAAGCCTGCACCAAAACGGCAAAGCTTGCGGATATAGCGGGCAAAAACTTTCGTTTCGCCAGACCCGCCGCACTTACCAGCTCATAAGCCGCCAAAGCGCCCAAAACGGCGTATGCCATGGGAACTCCCCAGTCGGGCAGTACAAAGATAACCAAAAACAAAAGCGGCAAGGCCAGAAGCCCAGCCAGCGTGCGCACGAGCATGGAACATCCCCCATTCTCTTTCTTTTTGGGTCTAAAGGTGCTGAAAGATTAGCTTACAGCCTGTTTTCCAGCCTTTAGAACAAACCAATCAGCCAAACGAAGCTACACCCCGCCGAACCGCCGGTTTCGCGCCTGAAACCAAGCAATCGCCTCCAGTAAATCCGCCTCGCCAAAGGAAGGCCACAGCACTTTCGTAAAATACAGCTCGGCATAGGCCGCCTGCCAGAGAAGAAAGTTAGAAATTCTCTGCTCGGAGCCGGTGCGGATCAAAAGGTCGGGATCCGGCAAACCGGCCGTATACAGCCGGCTTTCCAAAGCGGCTTCGTCAATTTTTTCCGGGTCTATAAGCCCCTTGACCGCATCGTATGCCAGCTTCTGCGCGGCCTGCATAATCTCCCGGCGGCCGCCGTAGTTGATGGCCAGGTTGACCCGAATTCCTGTACACTGCTCGGCCATTTTGTGAATTTCTTCGATGGATTCCACAATGTCTTTGGGAAGGTTCGTCCTATCGCCGATTACATGCAGCCTTACATTCTTTTGGATAAGGCTTACCGAGGCTTCCTTTAAATATCGGCGCAGAAGTCCCATAATCGCGTTGACCTCTTCGGCAGGGCGCGACCAGTTTTCCGTAGAAAAGGCATACACCGTTAGGCAGGAAATCCCCAACTCGTTGCACTTTTCAGAAATTTTTCGAAAAGTTTCCGCCCCGGCGGAATGCCCCATGGACCGGGAAAGGCCCCGCCCTGTTGCCCATCGGCCGTTTCCGTCCATGATGATGGCAATATGGCGGGGCATGCGGGCAGCATCAAGTGCCGTTTTGCTTTTTTTGCGAAAAAACATATTTTCCCCTTCGGATCCTTTATAATGATGACCCGGCGCCCATGTAGGGCGCCAGGCGCTGACAGTTTCACTATGTTATTGCAAAAGGAAAGTTATACCTCAAGGATTTCCTTTTCCTTGTCCGCCACAACCTTGTCAACGTTTTTGGTGTACTTGTCGGTAAGGTTCTGGATATCCTTTCCGGCGGTTTTCAGATCGTCTTCCGTGATCTCAGACTTTTTCTTCATGGCCTTAAATTTCTCCAAAGCATCGCGCCGCACGTTGCGCAGAGCCACCTTGGCATCCTCGCCGTATTTTCTTGTGAGCTTGGCAAGCTCTTTCCGGCGCTCTTCCGTCAGGGGAGGGAATACCAGGCGGATGGTTTTTCCGTCGTTGGTGGGATTAATGCCGAGATCAGACTGTAAAATCGCCTTTTCAATCAGCTTCAAAGCCGTCGCATCCCACGGGGTAATGGTCAGGCTGCGCGGTTCAGGCGCGGTAATGCTGGCAATCTGTGCGATGGGAGTGGGAGTTCCATAGTAGTCAACCGAAATTCTGTCAAGAACCGCGGCGGAAGCTCTGCCGGCGCGAATCGTTGCCAGTTCGGAAGAAAGCGCCTCAATGCATTTCTTCATTTTCTCTTCATAAGGTTTATAATCTGTACTCATAGCTCCTCCTCTGGCCGCAAACGCGGCACGAATTAATATTTTTTAGCGTACCACAGTACCAATATCTTCGCCTAAGACGGCGCGCACAATATTGTACGGCTCCTCCAGCGCAAACAGCAAAACAGGAATTTCGTTGTCCATGGAGAGGGTCGTTGCCGTGGAATCCATGGCCGATAGGCCCATACTGAGGATTTCTCGATAGGTAAGCTCGGAAAATTTCTTTGCATTGGGGTTCTTTTTAGGATCCGCATCGTAAATGCCGTCAACATTTTTCGCCATTAAGATAATATCGGCGTTAATTTCCGCACCGCGCAAAACAGCCGCTGTATCGGTGGAAAAATAGGGGTTGCCCGTGCCGCAGCCAAAGATGACAACACGCCCTTTTTCCAGATGACGGTCGGCCCTCAAGCGGATATACGGCTCTGCTATGGCCCGCATTTCGATGGCCGTCTGCACCCTAACGGGCACATTCCGCTTTTCCAATGCATCCGCCAGGGCTAAGCAGTTCATGACGGTGGCCAGCATGCCCATATGGTCTGCCCTTGTACGCTCCATGCCCTGCCCGTCTTTGACGCCGCGCCAGAAGTTGCCGCCGCCGACGACGATGCCGATCTCCACTCCTAACGAAACGCACTCGGAAATAGCGTCACATACCTTGCCGATGACCTCCGAATCCAAACCGAAACCGTTTTTCCCGGCCAACACCTCTCCGCTTACCTTGAGTAAAATGCGTTTGTATTTCAAATGCTGCATAACGGCATCATCGTCCTTCCCCTAGTTTTCTATATTTTAATATAAAAGCGCCTTTTTGCCTAGTGGCAATTTGTAAAAAATTTACGAATTAGTCGGTTCTTCCTCCAGCATTTGCAAGAATGTTTCGAAAGAAATAACAGGAATTCCCAATTTCTCGGCCTTTGCCAGCTTGCTTCCCGCTTTTTCTCCCGCAAGGAGGAAATTCGTTTTTTTGCTGACAGCACTGGATACCTGCCCGCCGGCCAACACCACTCGTTCCGCCGCTTCCTCCCGGGTCATCCCCGGCAGTGTGCCGGTAATAACTACTGTTTTCCCGGCCAGTGCCCCTCCGGAAGGACTTTCGACAACAGGTTCCGTCATATTGACCCCTGCTTGGGCCAATCTTGCCAGCATGTGCTTGGCCGGTTCACTGTCCAGCCACGAAACGATATTGTCCGCCGTAATAGGACCAATATCAGGCACCTGCGCCAGCTCCTCCCGACCGGCGGCACATAGGGCATCCATGGTAGGAAAAGTCTGCGCCAAAACATACGCCGCCTTTTGCCCCACCTGCGGAATTCCAAGCGCCACTAAAAGCCTGGAAAGGGGCCTTGTTTTAGACTTCTCTATTCCGTCCATTAGATTCTGCGCCGCCTTAGGGCCCATCCGCGGCAAGGCCGCCACATCCTCTTTTTCCAGATAATACAAATCCGCAGCAGACGTTTGAAGAAGCCCATGCTCGTGCAATGATTGCACCAACGCAGGGCCAAGACCTTCAATATCCATGGCCTGCCGAGAGGCAAAATGCTCCACACCTCTCAAAAGCTGCGCCGGACATTCGGGCGAAACACAGCGTGTAGCCGCCTCCCCTTCCATACGCCTGACTTTTTCCCCACAGGAAGGGCAAGACTTTGGCATCTGAAACGGAACCGTTCCCTCCGGCCGTTCCTTCCTTTCCACGCCGATGACTTCGGGGATGATTTCCCCTGCCTTGCGAACCCAAACC
The DNA here is from genome assembly GCA_012841675.1 of Clostridiales bacterium. GTDB lineage: Bacteria > Bacillota > Clostridia > Oscillospirales > QAMX01 > DUUG01. The sequence continues at coordinate 542 of DUUG01000076.1, read as the reverse complement.
ATATCGCCGACACGAATGTCCCGCTCGGCAATAAAATCCTCATTGTGCAAACTCGCCTTTGAAACCGTGGTTCCCGCCAGCCGCACAGGCTCTAATTCTGCCGCCGGGGTCAAAACCCCTGTGCGCCCTACTTGAATGGTGATGGCACGGAGCCTTGTTTTCTTCTCCTCGGCGGGAAATTTATAAGCAACCGACCACCGGGGGGCTCTTGCCGTGCTGCCAAGCTGCCTTCTAAGCGCCAAAGCATCCACCGCTAGTACGGCCCCGTCTATGGCGTAATCTACATCGCCCCGGCTTTCCCCCAGTGCGGTAATGGCCGATAAGGCCTCCTCCCCTGTAACAACCGAGAAGGGCAAAACAGGGAAACCTAAACTCTTTAAATACCGCAGGATTTCCCCATGGGTAGCAAGGGAAAAATCCTCCTCGTTCTGCAGGGAAAAAATAAACAGAGAAAGCCCCCGTCCCGCCGCCGCCTTAGAATCTAGCTGTCGCAAAGAACCGGCCGCCGCATTTCTCGGATTGGCAAAAACAGGCTCGCCCTG
>DUUG01000075.1 GCA_012841675.1 Clostridiales bacterium | reverse complement strand
GGCATAGATCCCAACCTAAGCTATCCTGCCCTTTGGGAACAGGCCCGGGAAATCAAGTTCGCGGAAGGTTTTACAACCCCTGCCCCGCGTGACTATGTCGGCCCGGCGTCCCTTGCTGCGCCGGAAAGCCGCGCCTTGTACGATTTTACGCTGGCACACGATTTTGCCTTAATTCTCGCCTACCATACACAAGGCGAAGTCATCTACTGGAAATTTCAAGACTATCTGCCGCCCCGCTCACTGGAGATTGCTCTGCTGTTTGGGCAAGTCAGCGGCTATGCCGTGGAAGAAACGCCCTACGCCTCGGGCTTTGCGGGGTACAAAGACTGGTTTATCCAAAATTACAACCGCCCCGGCTATACCATTGAAGCAGGGCTGGGAGAAAGCCCGCTTCCGTTGTCACAGTTTGATCAGATCTACGCCGACAATTTGCCGATTTTGTCCCTAGGGTTACAAGTCGTATAATACAAACGGATACCTATAAGGGTATCCGTTTTATTTTTATTGAATAATCAGGTTTTCGTAGGCGGATTTATATGTGATTCCGGCGTTCTCTACCATCGGCCCCAAATACTTGCTGAAATTTTCAAAGATAAGGGAACCATAAAACGGCTCATACTGGTCGTCCGACAGCTCTGTGCGGTAGATAATGTGGAATCCGAATTCGGTTTCTACCACATCGCTAAATTCGCCGACCTGAAGGGCAAACGCCGCCTTCTCAAAAGCCTCTACCATGGTACCTGTCGTGAAGGTCATCCCGGTAAGGTTAGAATCCTCAGAATACTCTTTTTGCACATCATCCCACTTTTCGCCGGCGCGAAGCTTGGAAAGCGCTTCTTGGGCCTTGGCTTTTTTCTGGGCAATAGTTTCTTCGGAAAATGCAGCACCTGTCACTTGATCTTTTGTAAACAAAAGGATATGCCGCGCTGTGATATATTTTTCCGCATAGCTTTCTTTGGCGGCAAGCTTTTGTTCGTTTGTCATGCCGTATTTTCCGCCGTCAGTAAATAAGGCCAAAAGCTTCTGCATGGCATAATTGTCGGCCTGATATTGGTCGAACGCCCGATCGGAAGACCGGATTGCTTTCAAAAAGGCATTGTATTGGGACGCGCCGCCTAGCGTTTTGATAAATTTCTCTTTGTTTTGGGCAATAGCAGTTTTATCGGCTGCGGTAATGGACAAGTTGTTTTCCTTTAACGCCTGCCGGCTAACAATGGCCTGAACGAGAGAATTGGAAGCCTCCAGCTTAAAATAGGAAGCAATGGTCATACCTTGACCAATTTCCGTTCCCAAAACATCGGCATCTAACGCATAAATGTCCGAAAGTCTCATATCTGTGCCACTATCAGATAGATAAGGGGCAAAATAGTTGTATTTCACAAAAAATAGATGCATCATGAAATCATCCCGACGAGCACCTACCCCATTTACCACAAAAAGCGTTTCGGAATGGCTTCCGGCACATCCCGAAAACAGCGTTACCAGCATTAGACAAAGCAGAAGAATCGCCGTTCCCTTTCGCATCAGCCTCTTCATTGAATAAATACCTTCCTTCATTTGTCCTTCATTTGTATGGCACACATCATCCTGATAATCATACCATTTTTTCACGGTTTTGTAAACATGCATTTATGAAGTGTGTTTAATTTTCCGTTTTTTCAAGGGCCGAAACCAGTGCTTCTGCCAATGCCAAAACATCCTGATTGAATTTAAGCCTTAACGCCAAATACGGCTTTTCTCCGGCATTAAACAAAAGCTTCCCTCGAAACTCAGGCACAGTGCTAACCGCGCTGATTTTCTGAAGGTCCGGTTGG